>QCNH01000006.1 GCA_003213275.1 Prochlorococcus sp. AG-424-M03
AATCGCCCTTTTTCTATTACTCTTTCATCTTCAAGATCTACTACTCCTGTTTCGGAACCCATTATCACAAAACCATCATTTGTTATTGAATATCTTGCTGGTCTGAGACCATTTCTATCAAGCGTTGCTCCTACAAAGTTTCCGTCTGCAAATACAAGGAGAGCAGGTCCATCCCAAGCTTCTTGTATGCTCGCAGAATACTCATAAAATGCTTTAATTTCTTCTCTCTGTTCAAGTTCTGGTTGATCTCTGAATGCTTCAGGAACAAGTTTTAGTAATGAATCAGTTATTGGTTGGCCTGAGCGAATATTAATTTCAAGGGTTGCATCAAGATTTGATGAATCACTTTTATTTATATCTACAATCGGCTTGATTTCATTAGATAAATCTCCCCAAAATTCATCTATGTGAGTTTCTGAAGCTTTAGCCCAGTTAATATTTCCTAAGAGAGTATTTATTTCGCCGTTATGACCTAAAAATCTCATGGGTTGGGCTAGCGGCCATTTTGGAAGTGTATTAGTACTAAATCTCCTATGATAAACAGAAAATGAAACCTTAAAGCTCTCTTTTTTTAGATCTTGATAAAACTCAGATAATATTTCAGAACGAACCATACCTTTGTATACAACTGTTTGAGAACTTAGTGAGGCAAAATAAAATTCACAATCCCCAACATTGTTTTTAAAAGTTTCTCTAATGTTTTTTTTCAATTCTTTTTCTTAATTGGAATAAAAGCTTCTCAATATCCTGATTATCTTTTTTATCTATGTATAAAATCCACTGACATACGAATGGTGCATTTGCTTTAGCTAGAGGGCCTAAGGTTTCGTTATTAACAGGCACTGATCTCCAGTATGTTCTTTTGACTCTTAATTTTTCTGCTTCCTGTTCACATATTGATTTACATTCTTCAATTTTTTCTTTTTTATTAGGCATAAAAACCATGCCTAAACCTCTATCTAATTCTTGATTATTTTTTAGATTCATTTCTTCGTCTAAAAATTTCCATGGAATTGAACATAAAATGCCTGCCCCATCTCCTGAGTCACTATCTCCTCCACAACCTCCTCTATGTTCCATACATTTAAGGCCCTTAAGAGATTGTTTAAGGATCCAGTTGCTTTCTTTCCCTTTGACATTTGCTATGAAACCAACTCCACATGCATCTTTCTCACCAATTATTCCATTTGGGGAATAACTATCTTGATATGGCTCAACGATTCTTTTAATACTCTCTCCCATAGATTATTTAATTCTATTTTGTTATTTATATATTTCTATTATAAAAATAAATATGAAAATAAATCTAAAAATAATGAATATTTAGCAAAGAATTTTAATTTCGCTAATTTTTAAAAAAATTATGATTAAAAACTTTTAGTTGGAGCTCATTAAAGGTTATGATAGTTAAATCTTTATTTTATTTAAATATAATAGATGCCCACCATCTCACAATTAATAGGCTCAGAAAGAAAACGTCTGACAAGGAAAACAAAATCTCCCGCATTAAAAGCTTGCCCTGAGAGAAGAGGGGTTTGTACACGAGTTTATACATCAACACCCAAGAAACCTAATTCAGCTTTAAGAAAAGTTGCGAGAGTAAGATTAACTTCTGGTTTTGAAGTAACTGCTTATATCCCAGGAATTGGACATAATTTGCAGGAACACTCTGTCGTTCTACTTAGGGGTGGAAGAGTTAAGGATTTGCCTGGAGTTAGATATCATATAATAAGAGGAACTTTAGATACGGCTGGAGTCAAAGATAGACGTCAATCCAGATCTAAGTATGGAGCAAAAGCTCCAAAAGATTAATTTGTAAACAGTACTTTTTAAAAACATGTCACGTCGTAATGCAGCAGTAAAAAGACCAGTTCTTCCAGATCCTCAATTTAATAGCCGTTTGGCTTCAATGATGATTTCTCGATTGATGAAACATGGTAAAAAATCTACAGCTCAAAGAATATTGTCTGATGCTTTTTCTTTGATAAGTGAGAGAACTGGAGGGAATGCAGTTGAATTATTTGAAACGGCTGTGAAAAACGCTACCCCCCTTGTCGAGGTTAGAGCTAGAAGAGTGGGAGGCGCTACATATCAAGTACCTATGGAAGTACGCCAAGAGAGAGGAACGGCTATGGCATTAAGATGGCTTGTTACATTCTCACGTGCAAGAAATGGCAAAAGTATGTCCCAAAAACTTGCTGGTGAGTTGATGGACGCAGCAAATGAAACTGGGAGTGCTGTCAAAAAAAGAGAAGACACCCATAAAATGGCTGAAGCTAATAAAGCTTTTGCACATTACAGATATTAATTTCGTCAAAAAGGTACTTAAGTAGTTTATTATTATAAAAGTTTACTTTTAGGGTGAACTATACTTATCAAAAATTATTTTATTTGGAGCTTGAAAATTGGCACGCGACTTTCCCCTAGAACGAGTAAGAAACATAGGTATAGCCGCTCATATTGACGCAGGGAAGACAACAACCACTGAAAGAATCTTGTTTTATTCAGGTGTAGTCCACAAGATAGGAGAGGTTCACGATGGTGCTGCCGTAACAGATTGGATGGCTCAAGAAAGAGAAAGAGGAATAACTATTACTGCTGCTGCAATATCTACTAGTTGGCAAGATCACAGAATCAATATTATAGATACTCCGGGACACGTTGATTTTACTATCGAAGTTGAAAGATCAATGCGCGTCTTGGATGGAGTCATAGCTGTATTTTGTGCTGTAGGTGGAGTTCAGCCTCAATCTGAAACAGTTTGGCGTCAAGCAGATAGATACTCTGTCCCAAGAATGGTTTTTGTTAATAAAATGGACAGAACTGGCGCAGATTTTTTGAAGGTTAACAAGCAAATTAAAGATCGACTAAAAGCAAATGCACTCCCAATTCAGCTTCCGATTGGAGCTGAAGGTGATCTCTCAGGCATTATTGATTTAGTTGCTAACAAAGCATATCTTTACAAAAATGACTTAGGAACTGACATTGAAGAAGCACCAATTCCATCTGAAATGGAGGATGAAGCTGCTGAGTGGAGAAATAAGTTGATGGAAAGTGTTGCAGAAAATGATGAAGGATTAATAGAAATTTTTCTTGAAACAGGAGAATTAAATGAAGAACAACTTAAAAAAGGTATAAGGGAAGGGGTTTTAAAACATGGATTGGTTCCTGTATTGTGTGGTTCAGCTTTTAAAAATAAAGGCGTACAGCTTGTTTTAGACGCTGTAGTTGATTACTTGCCGGCTCCAGTTGATGTGAAACCGATTCAAGGTGTTTTACCAAGTGGTAAGGAGGATGTGAGACCATCAGATGATAATGCTCCTTTTAGCGCATTAGCTTTCAAAGTTATGTCAGACCCATATGGAAAATTAACTTTTGTAAGGATGTACTCAGGTGTTCTTTCAAAAGGAAGTTATGTCATGAATTCTACTAAAGATGCTAAAGAGAGAATTTCTAGATTAGTCATTCTAAAGGCTGATGAAAGAGAGGAGGTTGATGAATTAAGGGCTGGAGATTTAGGAGCTGTATTAGGTCTTAAGAATACAACAACTGGTGACACTTTATGTAACACCGAAGACCCTATAGTTTTGGAGACATTGTTTATCCCCGAACCAGTTATTTCAGTAGCTGTCGAACCAAAGACCAAAGGCGATATGGAGAAATTATCTAAAGCTTTAACTGCTTTGTCTGAAGAGGATCCAACATTTAGGGTAAGTACAGATCCTGAGACAAATCAAACTGTGATTGCTGGCATGGGTGAGTTGCACCTAGAAATCCTTGTTGACAGGATGTTAAGGGAATTTAAAGTCGAAGCTAATATTGGAGCTCCTCAGGTTTCATACAGAGAGACCATTAGGTCAAGTTCTAAAGGTGAAGGTAAATATGCAAGACAAACAGGAGGAAAAGGTCAATATGGACATGTAATAATTGAAATGGAACCTGCTGAAGTTGGGAAAGGTTTTGAATTTGTAAACAAAATTGTAGGTGGGGCTGTACCAAAAGAGTACATTGGTCCTGCATCTAATGGAATGAAAGAAACCTGTGAATCTGGTGTTCTTGCTGGTTATCCACTCATTGATGTAAAAGTAACACTAGTCGATGGTTCATTCCACGATGTAGACTCATCTGAAATGGCCTTCAAAATTGCAGGTTCTATGGCTTTTAAAGATGGAGTTAAAAAATGCAACCCTGTCTTATTAGAGCCTATGATGAAAGTTGAGGTCGAAAGTCCCGAAGACTTTCTTGGATCTGTAATTGGTGATCTCTCTTCTAGAAGAGGTCAAGTAGAAGGACAATCTGTTGACGATGGATTGTCTAAGGTACAGGCCAAAGTGCCGTTAGCCGAAATGTTCGGTTATGCCACTCAACTCCGATCAATGACTCAAGGTCGGGGTATATTTTCAATGGAGTTCGCAAGTTATGAGGAAGTTCCTCGTAATGTTGCTGAAGCTATCATTTCCAAGAATCAGGGCAACTCCTGATCTCTAAACTAAAACACTACTAAACCCTCGATTCTTTAATTCAAAATGGCTCGCGAGAAGTTCGAAAGGAACAAACCACATGTCAACATAGGTACTATTGGCCATGTTGATCATGGAAAAACAACACTTACTGCTGCTATTACAAACGTACTAGCAAAAAAAGGTCAAGCTCAAGCTCAAGACTATGGAGACATTGATGGTGCTCCTGAAGAAAGAGAGCGTGGCATTACTATTAATACAGCTCACGTCGAATATGAAACTGAAGGCAGACATTATGCTCACGTCGATTGTCCTGGTCATGCTGATTATGTGAAAAACATGATTACTGGTGCCGCTCAAATGGACGGGGCTATTCTTGTTTGTGCAGCTACAGATGGTCCCATGGCGCAAACAAAAGAGCATATTCTTCTGGCTAAACAAGTTGGAGTTCCTGCACTTGTAGTAGCTCTTAACAAGTGCGATATGGTCGATGATGAAGAAATTATTGAACTTGTCGAAATGGAAATTAGAGAACTATTAGATAGTTATGATTTCCCTGGAGATGATATACCTATAATTCAAGTTTCTGGTTTAAAAGCTCTTGAAGGTGATTCTACTTGGGAATCAAAAATTGAAGAATTAATGAAAGCAGTTGATGCTAGTATTCCAGAACCTGAAAGAGAAGTTGATAAACCATTCTTGATGGCGGTTGAAGACGTTTTCTCAATTACTGGTAGAGGAACTGTAGCGACTGGAAGAATTGAAAGAGGTAAGGTTAAGGTTGGAGAAGAAGTAGAAATAGTTGGAATAAGAGACACAAGAGTAACAACTGTTACTGGAGTAGAAATGTTCCGCAAACTTCTTGATGAAGGTATGGCTGGAGATAACGTTGGCTTACTTTTGCGTGGTGTTCAGAAAGAGGATATTGAGAGAGGAATGGTTCCGAAACAGGAGTAGTAGATCTTGAAGATGAAAGAGTAATAGAAAAAGGGCGATTAGGACCTGGACAAATGTTGGCAGTTGATTTTCATCAAAATAGAATCCTAAGAAATTGGGAAGTAAAATCTGAAGCAGCTGAAAGACATGATTATAAAAATCTCCTTAATAATAGAACTATAAAAATTACAAATAATGAATGGTTTAAAGACTGCAAATTAAAAGACCTTGAATTGTTACAACAACAAACTGCATATGGTTTTTCCGCAGAAGATAATGATCTCATCTTAGATTCAATGGCTTCATTAGCCAAAGAGCCTACTTATTGCATGGGCGACGATATCCCATTAGCAGTGCTTTCATCTAAGCCACATATTTTATATGACTATTTCAAGCAAAGATTTGCACAAGTTACTAATCCTCCTATTGACCCTCTAAGAGAAAAACTTGTAATGAGTTTAGAAATGCATCTTGGAGAAAGATGTACACCATTTGAGATTAAAGATCCTAAACCTTTTGTTCATTTAGAAAGTCCAATTCTCAATGAGGAAGAACTAATTTCCATTAAAAAATCAAAAATTAAATCTCAAACAATTTCAAGTTTGTTTGATATTGAGGAAGGCCTTCAAGGATTAGAGAACCAATTAAAAGCGATTTGTAAACAAAGTGAGCTCTCTATAAAAGAAGGTTGCTCTTTAATTATTATTTCTGATAAGGGAATAAATCCTAAAAAGACTTTTATTCCTCCCTTACTTGCTGTTGGAGCAATTCATCATTATCTTCTTAAAAAAGAAATCAGGCTAAAAGCTTCTTTAATAATTGAGACAGGTCAATGTTGGAGCACACATCACTTAGCTTGTTTGATTGGTTATGGTGCAAGCGCAGTTTGCCCTTGGTTGACATTTGAAGCAGGAAGACATTGGTTAAAACATCCAAAAACTCAAAAACTTATAGATAGCAAAAAGATAAATTCGTTTTCAATAACTGATGTTCAAGAAAATATTAAAAAAGCTCTAGAAGACGGTCTAAGAAAAATTCTTTCTAAAATAGGCATCTCACTTTTGTCTAGTTACCATGGAGCACAAATTTTTGAAGCCGTAGGCCTTGGTTCTGACTTAATAAAAGTTGCTTTTGATGGGACAACAAGCCGAATTGCTGGCATAACCTTAAAAGAATTAACTAATGAAACGCTTTCAATACATACGAAAGCCTTCCCAGAAATCGATTTAAAAAAATTAGAATTTTTAGGATTTGTACAATTCAGAAATAATGGAGAATATCACTCTAATAATCCTGAGATGTCTAAGGTTTTACATACGGCTGTAAAACAAGGACCAGGATATGATCATTTTGAAACTTACAAAAAACTCATCAGTAATAGGCCTACCACATCTTTAAGAGATTTACTAACAATAAGTTCAAAAAGAAAAAGCATTCCTTTAGAGGAAGTGGAAAGTGTTGAATCAATTTGCAAAAGGTTTTGCACTGGAGGCATGAGTTTGGGTGCATTATCAAGAGAAGCGCATGAAGTTTTAGCAGTTGCAATGAATAGAATTGGTGGAAAAAGTAATAGTGGCGAAGGTGGAGAAGATCCAGCTCGATTTAATGTTTTAAATGATATTGATGCAAATACTCAATCAGCGACATTGCCATTTATAAAAGGTCTAGAAAATGGAGACACCGCATGCTCAGCTATTAAACAAATAGCATCAGGTAGATTTGGAGTTACACCTGAGTATCTAAGAAGTGGTAAACAACTAGAAATTAAAATGGCTCAAGGTGCAAAACCTGGAGAAGGGGGACAATTGCCTGGTCCAAAAGTTGATTCTTACATTGCAAAACTAAGAAATAGTAAACCAGGAGTAGCCCTTATATCTCCTCCACCTCATCATGATATTTATTCAATTGAAGATTTAGCTCAATTAATTCACGACTTACACCAAGTCCATCCAAAAGCTAAAGTGAGCGTAAAACTTGTTTCTGAAATTGGTATAGGCACTATTGCAGCTGGAGTAAGCAAAGCCAACGCAGATGTAATTCAAATTTCAGGACATGACGGAGGGACAGGAGCTTCACCTCTAAGTTCTATTAAACATGCAGGTTTACCTTGGGAACTAGGTGTCGCCGAAGTTCACAAATCTCTTTTAGAAAATAACTTACGTGAAAGAGTAATTTTGAGAACTGATGGAGGTCTTAAAACAGGCTGGGATGTAGTTATTGCAGCTTTACTAGGTGCTGAAGAATACGGATTCGGTTCTGTAGCGATGATTGCGGAAGGATGCATAATGGCTAGGGTTTGTCATACAAACAAGTGTCCTGTTGGAGTTGCTACTCAAAAAGAAGAATTAAGAAAAAGATTTAAAGGTATTCCCGAAAATGTAGTCAATTTTTTCTTATATATTGCTGAAGAAGTAAGACAGATAATGAGTAATATAGGTGTTTATAATATGGACGAACTGATCGGCAATCAAGAATTTCTTGCTACAAGAAATATCGGCCTTCCAAAAACTTCTAATATTGATCTCTCTTCTTTATTAAATAATGAATCCTCGACCAAGGATAGATCATGGTTAAAACATTCAAGAAATGCTCATAGTAATGGTTATGTATTAGAAGACGAGTTTTTATCAGATGCTGAGTTCATAGATTCAATTAAAAATCACGAAAAATTAATCAAAGAAATTGAGATCAACAATACAGACAGAAGTGTTTGTGCGAAAATATCAGGCGAAATTGCAGAACTTCATGGGAACACTGGCTTCAATGGCGAACTCAACTTAAATTTCACAGGATATGCAGGACAGAGCTTTGGTGCCTTTTTATTGAAAGGAATGAATGTTCAATTAATCGGCGAAGCTAATGATTATGTTTGTAAAGGAATGAATGGAGGAATACTCACAATAATTCCACCAAAAATCAATGAAATCTCCTCCGAACAAGTCATCCTAGGAAATACTTGCCTTTATGGAGCAACAGGTGGGAAATTATTTGCATTAGGAAAATCAGGAGAAAGATTTGCAGTAAGAAATAGTGGTGCTACAGCAGTAACAGAGGGAGCAGGTGATCATTGTTGTGAATACATGACTGGTGGTACAGTAGTTATTCTAGGGTCCACAGGAAGGAATATTGGTGCGGGAATGACTGGTGGAATAGCTTTTATACTCGATGAGAATAATGACTTAACTAATAAAGTTAATAAGGAAATAGTTGGCATTCATAAAATAACTTCATCAAAGCAGGAAGATATCTTATTGGAAATTATTAGAGAATATCGATCAAAAACAAATAGCATAAAGGCTGCCAAAATAATTGAAAATTGGTCTCATTTCAAGAATACTTTCAAATTAATAGTTCCCCCAAGCGAAGAAGAGATGCTTGGCATAAAGAAAATGTAAATGCCTTTCTTTGTAAAAACTGAAATTATAAAAAAAGAATACTTAATTAATAATGATTTAAAAAGAAAAATAATTAACGAACATATTAATTGGATCAAAAGATTAAAAAAAGAAGGAATTAATATAAAAAGTGGTTTTTTGATAGATGAGTATAAGAGACCAGGTGATGGCGGATTACTCATTCTTGAGATGAATAATTATAAAAATGCACTAAAAATCATTAAGAATGATCCAATGATTAAAAATGATCTAGTTGAATGGAAATTAAATGAGTGGATAGATTCAAATAAATGAAAATGACTATCTTGGATACTTTTTAATAAGTTTTTGAATCTCTTCAGCATGGTAACTGCTTCGAGTTAAAGGAGAACTAACTACTTGCATAAAGTCCAAATCTTTTTCGCCAAAAACTTTAAAATAATTAAATTTTGAGGGACTCACAAATCTTTGAACAGGTAAATGATTAGGGCCAGGAGATAAATATTGGCCAATAGTAACAATATCAACGAAATTACTTTTTAAATCCTTAAGAAGACTTAAGACCTCCTCATCTTTTTCCCCTAAACCAAGCATAAAGCCTGACTTTGTATAAAGTTTGGGAGAATAGTCTCTGGCTCTTTTAAGTAACTCAAGAGTTCTCTTATATTTACCCTGAGGTCTTACTTTTTTATATAGCGAAGGCACAGTCTCAATATTGTGATTTAAAACGTTTGGATTTGAATCAAGAACTTTTTCAAGCGCTTTCCAGTTGCCACAAAAATCTGGAATTAAAAGCTCAATAGTAGTTTCAGGAGATTTTTTTCTTACTTGATAAACACATTCAAAAAATTGAGATGCACCACCATCCTCAAGATCGTCTCTATTAACTGATGTAATTACAACATGTTTAAGCTTCATTCTATAAACTGCTTCGGCTAGACGATATGGTTCTGTTGGATCTAATTCTCTTTTGGATCTATCAAAATCAATATCGCAATATGGACATGCCCTAGTACAGCCAGGACCCATTATGAGGAAAGTCGCAGTCCCACTAGCAAAACATTCACCAATATTTGGGCAGCTTGCTTCTTGACATACAGTATTGAGATTTAAATCATTTAACAAATTTGCAGTATTCCCAACCCTCTCAACTTGCGGAGCTTTTACTCTTAACCAATCAGGTTTTGAAATTAAACTATTAGGATTATTAGTCAAATTAATTGTTTCTGGCCTGTTATCTTATTTTACTAAAAACAATTTGAATTAACTATTAATAATTTCAAAAGTGAAGCCTATTTAATAGAAGTCACAAAATAGATTAATTTAACTACTCCATCGATACTTTCAAAATCCTAATTCAAGTTACTACTTACACAAGATTTTTTGTATCATATACTGAAATTGATACAGAATTTAGAACGTTATTTTTAATATAAATATCAGAACAGTTTAATTACACAATAAATAAATAGATCGCATGATATATTGATATATTTGTGTACCAAAAAGTGTTTTTTTATTTATTTATTGATACAGTAAAAAATATATGTAATAAAACATTGACTTTTAAATTTAAAAGAAAGCGTCTTTTACTATCTGAAAAAAATAAAAACTCTAAAGCAATAGGTTATGCTAGAGCTACTCATAATGAATATGAATATTTAGAAGAGCAAATAAAAATTTTAAAGGAAGAGGGCTGCAGTTTAGTTTTCTCTGAATTGATAAGTTTAGATGAGAAAATTAAACCCCAACTCAATAAAGCTATAAATTTCTTATCTAAAGGAGATCAATTAATAATAACTCAACTTGACCGAGCATTTAAAAATAAACAAGAATGTTTTAGGACAATAAATAAACTTATTAATAAGAATATTAAATTGAAAACTTTGACTGGTTTTTTTGCGGATGATGATTCCTCTATAAAGAATTCTTCAATTTTTAAGATTTTATATGAATTAGATAACTTAGAAGAAAAAAGTTTAGATGAAAGAAAAAAAGAACAACTATTACGTAGAAAATTATCTGGAAATAATCTGGGAGGAAGGCCCAAGATAAGTCCTTTAAAAGAATCTCTAGTAATCAGATTGCGTAATGAGGGGTATTCATATCGATCAATTAGATCACAAACAGGAATTGCGTTATCAACAATAAGAAGAGTAATAATAGAAGGAGAATTAATATAAAATGAGGGATAAACAAATTGAAAATTTAATTAAAGAGAATTTTAAAGATACAGCATTGCGTATTTATGAATTAGATAATGAAGATAGAAAAAGTTTATTAGCAGAATATAGAGAATGGATTATGAATGATTTAGATTTTGAAGAAGTAATGATGTTACCTTATGAAGCCTATACTGACAAATTAGATTCTAATTTTTTAGACGATTCACTTTAGTCCTCAATAGTATATCTCTTATTAAATTCATATACTTCTTTTGCAATTAACGGTAAGAAGGAAGTATCTTCGGAATATTCTTTTCCATTACAAAAAACGACTAATAAAGTTTGTAGAGATTGACTATTAGTCCACCAAGCAGAATCATGCCTAACTTCAGACATTAATCCTGCTTTACTCCAGAGATTAATGCTTTCTGGTAGTCCTGCACCTAAAAAACCATCTATTTGATTAAGAGAATCGTTTTTTAGAACAACTTTATTTAAATTTCTTTTTAAAAAACTTCTTAAATCTAAGTTATTCTTTTGATAATCAATATGAATCATAATTTCCTCCAAAACCCTTGCAACTGAATCAGTAGTCATTGCATTTCTATTTTGATTATCATATCCATAAAATTGTTTTTCACGACCAAATGGTCCATCATCCCAGGTCTTCTGACAACAATTTATACCAATCAATTCCTCCCAATGTAAATCATGCAGCCAATCATTTATTATATTTCTTTGATATTTCCAATTTTCCCATAATTCTCCCTCAATACATGGTCCACTTGTGGTTCCAGTAAGTAAATCAATTAAAAAGCTAGTTGCATTATTACTCGAGAAAAACAACATTTTTCGTACAGCATCAATTATCTCATCTGATAATAATAAAATTCCTTTTTTAATCCAAGAATATGCAGCTAGGGCATAAACCAACTTGACTACGCTTGCAGGATAAAACATTTTTTTATTATTAATGCCAGATCCAAAACCTTTAAATATTTCTTTATTTTCACTTTTGTAGTTGATCCAAGTTATGGCAATATCTTCTCTTGAAAAATCTTTATTATAAGTGCATACTCTCCCTAAAATATCATTTAAGGCTAGACCCATCTCTTTACTTAAATAGTAGAAAGACATTTTATGAAAAAAGATAAAGACCCTATCTCACTATTTAAACAAACTAATTTTTCAAAGACTATTTGGTGGAAACTAAAAGTTAATATTTGTGGATATCAAAATGAAACAGAAAATAAGTTAGTGACAGAAATCTTTAAAAATAGAATTTTTAAACTGCTTTATCCAAATATTCATCAAGGTACCCATAAATATTCAAGGATACTAGTTCAATTATATGATGATGGTTACGTCTGTTGGATAAATTTAGATGGATTGATTATTGAGAAATACGAATTAAGAAAAACTGAGAATTCAAAAAATGAACAGTTCCTTATACAAGATAAAATGGCTTCAATATTAAAATGGATCAATGATCAAGCTGAGATAACTAATGAATACCTTTGGGGAGGCACATTAGGACCCAATTTTGATTGTTCCGGTTTAATTCAAACTGCTTTTTTAAAGCATCATATTCATATACCTCGAGACTCTTATCAGATAAAAAGTTTTTGTAAACACCTTTTTTATTTCAAAGAATCTTATGCAGCTCTCCAACCAGGTGATCTTTTATTTTTTGGACGTGATAAAAAATGTGATCATATTGGAATCTACAAAGGGGATGGATTATATTACCATTGCTCTGGGAAGGATTATGGGAGAAATGGCATAGGATTAGATACCCTAAAACAGTCTAATGATAAAATCTCATTGCATTATAAATCAAAACTAATTTCCGCAGGAAGAATAGTAAGAAATTATAGATGGGATAGAACCATTAGATAGCAGTCTTTTTATTGAATTAAAATATTAAAAATTAATACCTGATTTAAATTTTTAAATTAACCAGTAGTCCAAATATTCTGAATTAATTGCATGATGTTAGTCAAGTGCAGTGTTCCCACAAGAAGCCATGCAAAAACAGCACCACCACAGCCACCTAGCCAAAATCCACTCGTAAAATCAGCCCACCCTGATCTAGTAAATAAATCTGCAGGAGGATTATTAACAGTAGCATCAGGAGGTTGAACATTAGGAGCTTTCCCTGGGGCGTTATACAAAACTAAAAGTGCAGTCAAAATATGAACAGCGCCTATAGCTGCAAGTAATCCTGCGGTTAATGCGAAATCAGAATTTCTTAAAGGACCAGTCATAGTAAATGGACCATATAAGAGATAACCAAAAGCTGCTCCAGTTTCTAAGCCTCTAAAATTTGAAGAAATTCCTTCTCTATAAAAAGGCAAATTATTTATAAAAGCTTTGGTAAAATAACCACTATTAACTGGCGTAGCTAAATTCCCAACAAACGGATCACTAACTGTTTTAACAGCCCATTGTTCTGCGATACCAATATCTGTAGGTTGAACACTTTGATCTATATATTTTTCAGGAAATTTAGGATTAGCTCCTAATGGTGTTTTTGAATCGCTCATTTTAAAAAAAAGATAATGTGATAATAAATTGTTATTCAGTAGCTGTTATAAATCTGCCTATTAATACAATAAATACAGCAGGTGCTACCAATCCAATCATGGGAACAAAGATCGAAGGCAGAAGATTTGAAAATTCAGATGACATAATTCGTTTAACATCTTTAAACACTTTAGTATTTATCTGATAAATAGTGTTAATTTTATTACTGGATGATATAAAAATTATTAACTTTTTACATGTTAAATTTATTCGCAATATTACTAATTATTTTCATTGTATTTTTACTATTAAATTTTAAAAAAATAAGGTTTAAAAATTCAATAAATTTAAAAAACTTGTATTCCAATCAAGTAAAAAATAAGAAAAATAATATATCTAAAAAGAATAGTTTTTCTTATAAGCATGAAGAAAACAAATACTCAGTATTTTATAAAAATACTCTAAGAAATAAAATGTTTACTCTATTTCAAGGTAATACAGAGGATAAATTAAAAGCATTAGAAATTGCAGAAGAATTAGCTGATAAATCAACATTACCAATTTTACGAAAAGGCTTAAGAGATGTTTCTTCGGAGGTAATTAAAATATCAGCTTTTTTAATAAGGAAATTCAAATAAAAATTTAATTTTTATTTTTACTCATTATTGATCTAACTCTATAAATTGGTCGGCTTTGACTTTCATGATATGTCCTAATTAAAAGTTCGCTTAATAATCCAAAGCTAAATAATTGAACTCCAGCAATTCCCAATATTAAAGAAAACATTAACATAGGACGATTTCCAATATCATCACCCATTATCTTTAGAACTATCAAATAAGAGCTCATTGCAAGGCTAAGTAGTATACTTATAATTCCTAGAAATCCAAATCCATACATAGGTCTTGTTAAAAACTTAGTCATAAACCAAACAGTTAGTAAATCCATTAAAACTCTAAAAGTCCTATCAATTCCATATTTACTAGATCCATATTTCCGGCTTCTATGATTGACTTTAATTTCCTTTATTCTTGCACCTTCAATATTTGCTAAAACTGGCAGAAACCTATGGAGTTCACCATATAGCTTAATATCATCTACTATTTCTTTTTTAAAAGCTTTTAATGAACATCCATAGTCATGCAACTTCAAACCTGTTACCTGAGCTATTAACTTATTGGCTATTTTTGATGGAATCTTCCTGTTAATTAATTTATCTTTTCTGTCAAACCTCCATCCACAAATTAAATCATAGCCATTATTTATCTCTGAAATTAATTTAGGAATATCATTTGGGTCGTTCTGTAAATCACCATCCAAAGTAATCAAAATGTCTCCTGTAGAAAAATCAAAACCAGCTGACATTGCTGCAGTTTGACCATAATTTTTTCGAAGAGAAATTACTGACAATTCTTTAATTTTGAGAGTTAGTTGTTTTAAAACTTGACTAGTATTATCCTTAGAACCATCATTTACAACAACCAATTCAAAATTAAATTTATTAGCTACCATTACACTTATAACTTCATCCAATAAAAAACCAATACTCTCACTTTCATTGAAAACAGGAATAATAATAGAAATTAATTGGTTTATATCTGACATATTTATTTAATAATAATTCTATAATTTTAACTTAATTTAGAACAAAAAAAATCACCACTTGCGTGGTGATTTGATTATTGTATTTTAAAGAGATTTTAACCAAATTTACCGGAAGTTGAAGCAATTACAAATGCTCCAAAAGTAAGGATGTTTCCAATCGTGAAATGTGCTAAACCAACTAATCTAGCTTGAACAATTGAAAGTGCAACTGGCTTATCTCTCCAACCTACAAGGTTTGCTATTGGTGTGCGCTGATGTGCCCAAACTAATGTTTCTATTAATTCTTGCCAATAACCACGCCATGAAATTAGGAACATAAATCCAGTAGCCCAAACTAGATGGCCAAATAAGAACATCCAGGCCCAAGGAGATAAGGAGTTAACACCAAATGGGTTATATCCGTTGATTAACTGAGACGAATTGAGCCATAGATAATCTCTAAACCAACCCATTAAGTAGGTACCTGATTCATTAAATTGAGCCATGTTACCTTGCCAAATTGTTAGATGTTTCCAATGCCAGTAGAAAGTTACCCATGCCATTAGATTTAATGCCCAGAACATTGCTAGGTACATAGCATCCCAAGAAGAACTATCACAAGTACCACCACGACCTGGACCATCGCAAGGGAAAGCATAACCTAAATCCTTTTTATCAGGGATTAATTTTGTGCCTCTAGCATCTAATGCTCCTTTTATAAGTATTAGCGCTGTGGTATGAAGTCCAAGTGCTATAGCATGATGAACTAAGAAATCAGCTGGTCCAATAGGTAAGAAAGAACTTAGAGCGTCTTGTCTATTGATTAGATCCATCCAATAGTGATTTCCTGGCATAGAATTAGCTGCTATTGTTGCTGAACTCGTAGGATCAGATAATAAAGCATCGAAGCCATACATCATTTTTCCTTGAGCAGCTTGAACAAACTGAGCAAATACAGGTTCAATTAAAATTTGCTTCTCAGGATTTCCAAAAGCTACAACTACATCATTATGAACATAAATTCCTAGTGTATGGAATCCAAGTAACATTGTTACCCAACTTAAGTGACTTATTAGTGCTTCTTTAGTTCCTAAAACCCTAGCTAAAACATTATCTTTGTTTAACTCTGGATCATAATCACGAACAAAGAAAATAGCTCCGTGAGCAAAAGCTCCAACCATTAAGAACATAGCTATGTATTGATGGTGAGTATATAGAGCTGATTGTGTCGTGTAATCCCTAGCAATAAAAGCATATGAAGGAAGAGCTCCCATATGTTGAGCAACTAAAGAAGTAGCGACACCAAGAGATGCTAAAGCTAAACCTAATTGAAAGTGTAGAGAGTTATTAACTGTCTCATAAATTCCATCATGATTAATTCCGAAACTACCTTTATGAGGGTCATTTGGGTGTCTAGTATTATGGGCTTCAGTAATTTCTTTCAGAGTGTGTCCTATTCCAAATGTATTTCTATACATATGGCCAGCAATTACAAAAACACAACCAATTGCAATATGATGATGTGCAATATCAGTAAGCCATAAAGCTTCACTTTGAGGATGTAGTCCTCCTAAGAAAGTAAAGATTGCTGTTCCAGCTCCCTGAGAAGTTCCAAATACTTGATCTAAAGAATCAGGATTTTGAGCATATGCACCCCAATTTAAAGTAAAGAAAGGAGCTAATCCTGCAGGATGAGGAAGAACTGTTAACCAATTGTCCCAACCAACATGCTGTCCTCTTGATTCAGGAATTGCGACATGAACCAAATGTCCTGTCCAAGCAATACTACTGAAACCAAATAATACAGATAAATGATGGTTTAACTGTGCCTCTGCATTTTTAAACCAAGCTAGTGTAGGTCTGAATTTAGGCTGTAAATGTAACCAACCAGCAAATAAGACCCAACAAGCTAAAGTACTCATAAATATTGAAGCTTGGAAAAGCTGCTCGTTAGTTCTCATACCAATTGTGTACCACCAATGGTATAGGCCTGAGTAAGCAATGTTAACTGGACCATTAGCTCCAGCTTGGGTCATTGCTTCTGTTATGCCAGTTCCGAAATGAGGATCCCAAATTGCATGGGCAATTGGACGGACATGAGTTGGATCAAGTACAAATTGCTCAAAGTTACCCTGCCAAGCGACATGGAATAGATTACCAGCTACCCAAAGGGCAATAATTGCGAGATGACCAAAATGTGTAGAGAAAAGCTTCTGATAAAGCTTCTCTTCGGTCATTCCATCATGACTCTCAAAGTCATGAGCTGTTGCTATTCCGTACCATATTCGGCGGGTTGTCGGGTCCTGAGCTAGACCCTGGTTAAATGATGGAAATTTTGTTGCCATTGAATTAAAAAGGTGAAGTTCAGGTAATTAGCCGAGCCCGAAAAGGCGAGCATGGAAGAAGGCCCAAGTAGTTGCTATACCTCCTAGAAGGAAGTGAGCTACACCAACAGCTCTACCTTGAGTAATTGAAAGTGCTCTAGGTTGTATTGTTGGGGCAACTTTAAGCTTGTTATGAGCCCATACTATTGATTCGAATAATTCTTGCCAATAGCCTCTTCCACTGAATAAGAACATCAAGCTAAACGCCCATATGAAGTGAGCTCCTAAGAACATCAAGCCATACATACTAATAGCTTCACCGTAACTTGTTAGTACTTGAGATGATTGAGCCCATAGGAAGTCCCTTAGCCAACCATTAATAGTGATAGCGCTTTGAGAGAAGTTTCCTCCTGTAAGTCCCCAAACATCACTTTGCATTTTCCAAGAGAAGTGGAATATAACAATTGATATACAGTTATACATCCAGAAAAGAGCTAAAAATACATGGTCCCAAGATGAAACCTGACAAGTACCTCCTCTTCCTGGACCATCACATGGGAATCTAAATCCAAGAGATGCTTTATCTGGAATTAGTCTTGAACTTCTAGAGTAAAGTACTCCTTTTAAAAGAATTAATACGACTACGTGAATTTGAAAAGCATGAATGTGATGGATCATCAAATCAGCAGTTCCAAGTTGAATTGGAGCAATTGCTACTTTCCCACCTACTTCAACTACATTACCGTTAAAAACTTCACTTAAAACTTTATGAGGTAATCCCTCTGGAGTACCAGCTAAAATTGAGGTTCCTACAGCAGAAGCCTGAATACTTTGAATCCACTGAGCAAAAATTGGCTGTAATTGGATTGCATTATCACTAAACATATCCTGAGGTCTACCTAAAGCTCTCATAGTATCGTTGTGAATATAAAGTCCGAAACTATGGAAACCTAACCACATACACACCCAGTTCAGATGACTTATTAAGGCATCTCTCGCTTTTAAAATCCTATCTAAAACGTTATCAATATGTTTTGCTGGATCATAGTCTCTAACCATCGCTATACCAGCATGAGCACCAGCTCCAACTATAAATAAAGCTCCTATCCACATATGATGGGTAAATAAACCCAGAACAGTCATATAATCTGTAGCTATATATGGATATGGAGGCAGCGCATACATATGATGAGCAATCAAGATGCTAAGAGAACCTAGACATGCAAGGTTAACAGATAGCTGTGCGTGTCTACTTTCAGCCATGAACTCGTAAAGACCTTGATGTCCTTTTGGTGCTGGAAATAGAATTGGATCTCCTTGAGCACCTTCTAAAATCTCTTTCATACTTGAACCAATTCCATAATTAGTTCTATATAAATGACCTCCAATTATAGCAATTACACCAAAAGCTAAATGATGATGAGCAATATCAGTCATCCACAAACTTCCAGTAACAGGGTTCAAACCTCCGTTAAATGTTAAGAAATCTGAGAAAGCAAACCAATTAAGACTAAAGAAATTACCAACTCCACTAGCTAATCCAGGAAAAATCTGTCCTGCTATCTGGGGATCACAAAGCTGATGAGGCATTGGCATGTCAGCAATACTTGCAATCTTTTGACCGTTGATAACTAAAGGTGATCCAGCGTCAATGGCATCAAGCAATGCAGATGTTGGGGCACCTATATGAATACAATGTCCTGCCCAAGCTAATGATCCAAGACCAACCAAACCTGCTTGATGGTGATTTAGCATTGACTCAACATTTTGGAACCATTCCATTTTTGGAGCAGCCTTGTGATAATGGTAGATACCTCCATGAAGCATAAGCGCAGCCATGACTACAGCTCCTATTGCTAAAGCCATTAACTCACTTTCGTTAGTAATACCCCAAGCTCTCCACATATGAAAAATTCCAGAGCTTATTTGAATCCCGTTGTAATCAGCACCAAGATTACCGTTTAGCATCTCTTGGCCGACAACTGCCCAAACTTGCTGAGCGCCTGGTTTAACATTAGTTGGATCTGCTAACCAACCTGTGTAATTTGAAAATCTTGCTCCATGGAAGAATGCTGCACTCATCCATATAAAAATGATTGCAAGATGTCCAAAGTGAGCTGAGAAGATTTTTCTTGTTGCTTCTTCAGCATCGCCAGTATGCACATCAAAATCATGTGCATCTGCATGCAAATTCCAGATCCAAGTTGTAGTTTTTGGACCCTTAGATAATTTAGTAGACCAGAAACCTGGCTTATCTAATTTGGCAAAATCAATAGGTCTTGGGTCAGCCTTTACAGGATCTTCCAAAACTTTTTTGTTTGTTTCTCCACTTTCTGGTGGGCTGATGGTCATCTAGCACCTCGAAAATAATTGACATTAAAGCCGATAGATTGAATCTTGAACTTATTCATAAATAATAATCTTCAAGAAAACGAATCTTTCAAACTTTAGATATTCGTTTCAAAAATAATAAGGCAAAGATTCTTTCGATATGCATTAACGTAACAAATGTTCTAATGATTGTTACTATATGAATATTTTGTAAAATTCTTGCCTATTAAAGATTTATGGGTAGTTTTGCTAAATTTCATAAAAATTCCTTAATTTTTTTTTTATATTTCAAGCAAAATTTTTAAATACTGCGACATTATATAATTTCAAAATACCAAACAATAATTTCTGATTTGGAAGGAATCGCAATAGGTCTATCTAGTAAATCAAAAGAAACTTTAAGAAGACTTAAAAAAACCGAATTTGTTAAAGAGATATATATTGCAAGCTCTTCAAAAGATAATGAAAGAGAAAATGAACTTATTGAAGTAAAAAAGCCAAGAGAAATCTTACTAAAAAAATGGCCAGAACTAGATTTAATAATTTTTATTGGTTCAATTGGTGCATCAGTACGTATTATAAAATCTTTTTTAACCTCTAAAGATAAAGATCCAGGCGTAATCATAATAGATAACAAATGTTCCAAGATAGTGCCTTTAATTGGTTTACATCAGTCGAATACTCAAAATATCGCATTTCAAATTTCTAAATTATTTGGGGGCCAAATAATAGAAACTAATAATTCAAATGATCACAACTTCTTAAATCTTGATGCATTTGGAAATCAATGGGGGTGGAAAAGATCTGGGAAAATACAAAACTGGTCAAAACTAGTAATCAAACAAGCTAAGAACGAAGAAATATTTTGCAAACAATTATCTGGTAATAGTTTATGGAGAACTTCCGAATCAGGAAAGATTATTAATCAAATTCATGAAAATGAAACTGACAAACCAGATTCAACATTTCATGTGAGTATATTCGAAAATCATGAAACAACTTGGCATCCGCGCGTACTATGGATTGGCATTGGTTGCGAAAGAAATACCTGCAAAGAATTAATAGCAAATTCTTTAAAAATTTCTTTGGAGTCAGGAAATTTATCACATCATTCAATTGCGGGATTTGCAACTATTGATATTAAAAAGGATGAGCAAGGAATTTTAGAACTTGCTAAAGAAAATAACTTGCCTATCAAATTTTTTAATAAAGCAGATCTTTCAAAAATAATTGTTCCAAATCCATCAAATTTAGTACACAAGGAAATAGGCACATCTTCTGTAGCAGAAGCATCTTGCTTAATCGCAGCAGGAGAAGAATCAAAATTATTAAAAGAAAAAAGAATTTTTAAAGATAAAGATTTTCCAAAAAGTAAATCTGGCGCAGTAACTATCGCTATAGCAGAATCAAAAAATCAATATTATCCAACCAATGGCGAAATTCATATTATTGGAAGTGGGCCTGGAGATATTTCTTTCCTAACCAATAATGCAAGAAAAGCACTTTCGAAATGTACTGTTTGGATTGGATACAAAATGTATTTAGATTTAATTAAACCCATAAAAAGAAGTGACCAAGTTTTAATTGAAAGTAAACTTACTGAAGAAAAAGAAAGATGCAGCAAAGCAATTAAACTAGCAGAGGAAGGAATAAAAGTAGCTTTAATTTCCTCAGGTGAATCTGGATTTTATGGTATGGCTGGTTTACTTTTAGAATTACTTCAGACAATCAAAAAAGAATATAGACCTTATTTTGAAGTACATCCTGGTATAAGTAGTCTGCAATTAGCAGCTGCGCTTAGTGGAGCGCCACTAATGAATGACTTTTGTTCAATAAGCTTAAGTGATAAGTTAACACCTTGGTCTTTAATAGAAAAAAGAATTAAAGGAGCTCTATTAGGTGACTTTGTCATAGCTTTGTTTAATCCTCAATCGATTGAAAGAAATTGGCAGTTAAAAAGTGCGATTGATCTATGTTTACAGTCTAGGTCAGTGGATACACCCGTTTTAATAGCTAGACAAGTTGGGAGAGAAAATCAATCCAAAAAATTTTTTACTTTGAACACCATCCCTTTTAAGGAAATCGATATGTTGTCAATAATTATTGTTGGCAATTCCCAAACAACTTTAATAGATGAAATATTTCTTACTCCTAGAGGATATTTACAAAATTAGGCTTAATATAATTCATCATTAATCATAGAGAGTTTTTCTTTGCTTTTTTCTAATAAGAATACTAATCTTTTATAAAAAGCATTAAAAAATTCATTGAAAAATATTGGTTTAATTTTATTCGACATAGATGGTGTAATACGTAGTGTAGAGAATAGTTATAGGCTTTCACTAAAAAAAACAGTGTACAAATTTTCAGGATGGGAGCCAAGTTATATAGATATTGATAACGCAAAAAATGAAGGGATCTGGAATAATGACTGGGATTTAAGTTTGGAACTTATAAAAAGATGTATAAAAAAAGAAAACTTAAACCTTGAAATACCTTCAAGAGAAGAAATAGTTAAATGTTTTGAAGAGTTTTACTTTGGAGGCGATCCAAATAAAGATAGTCTGTATTGGAATGGATTCATAACAAATGAAGAGTTATTAGTTAATAAAAAGTTTTTTGATTTATTGCAAAGCAATGGGTTAATTTGGGGTTTTGTGAGTGGTGCAGAGTCTGCTTCGGCAAAATTTGTTTTAGAAAAAAGACTTGGACTAAAATCGCCCCCATTAATATCAATGGGAGATGCTCCTGATAAGCCAGATCCTCAAGGTTTTATTTCCTTATCAAAAAAGCTTCTTGGAAATAAACTTGGAGTATCAAATATACCCATTGCATATGTGGGTGATACTGTTGCAGATATAAATACAGTTATCAATGCTAGAAAAGAAATACCATCTCAGAAATTTATAAGTATTGGGCTAGCCCCACCTCATTTACATTTAAAGTCTCGATTAAAAGAACGTAATTTATACGAAAAAAATCTACTAAAAGCAGGGGCTGACTTGATTTTAAATACGATTAATGACCTAATAAATATTAATCTTGACTCTTTTTAAAAAATTATAAATTAAAAAAAATTTCTCTATATTATTGACGGAGAGGGAGTTACTAGGACGATAAAAATATGAGACTTATAGAGACTTATAGGAACTTTTAGATACTAATTTTAGTTTTTGTTTAGGCGTTCGCCACACCATTCGCCACACCAAAAATGACCTTAAAAAAAGAGTTCATTAGGATACATAAATCCTTGAGAGTAGTAAGCGTTTCATTTATTTTCCTCTACTGAATCATCAGGTTGAGAATCTACAACAATTGCTGCCGTTGCTCTGCCTGTCCTTTTCCTCCATCCTTGATAGTCGTCAATAAATGATGGCACCATTTCTACTGCAATACCTCCAGCTAATAAAGCACATGCAAACTGTAGTATTGGATCTAATCTCCAACCTTGAAAGAAGAAAACGACTCCAGCTAATGGGATAAAAAAAGCCCTCCCAATCGTTTGAAAAATTATAAAAAAAGTTTTGATTAGTACTCTTGGTGATGTATCTGCTCTTCGATTTAAAACAAACCAAATACGAAAGATTCCTGAGGTTACAGCAGGAATCCATAATAAAACTAATAATAGTCCAACAATAGAAGCCCAGTTCAAAGAAGCATTAAGCATAAAAAAAGGAGCTAATTGCCCCTTATTTTAGATCGACTGTCAATCGTATTTAATTTAGCGGTGCAAGTAGTAAGCGTTTTATTTAAAAATTACAACCATCTGCTATGGCTTTTGAAATATCTTCTTTTAATTCTTGAGAATTTAAATCAAACTTTGCCGCTTGAGTTGTACTGCTGTATGGACTCCACTGAACTGTTAAAAAACTTTTTTCTTTCAGTTTTTGAGCAAATTCTTTAGGTCTTGGATGAAAAAAAGCTTGGCTATCTGTTGACTTATTCCAAGAGTAGAAAGAAGCTTTATCTTTATCCCATCTAACACCAACTCTAGTATTGTCAGCGTTATACGTTGGAGTTGTAAAAAAGATTTGTGGATAACTATTGTTACATCTAACCCAAAGATTAATGGTATCTCTTCCTCCTATCGAGTCTTGGACTTGGGTTTCACTCTCAATATAAAATCTTATTTTTGTTTCATCTGTCATCAAATCTGTATCTAATGTATAAAACTTTGATTCAACAGCAGTAGGTAAAGCGATAGCAGCTAATAGTGGGAGTAGTAAGCGTTTCATTTATATAGACTTGTAATCATGCATTAATACTTCATCCCATCCATTCTCTACCGGCATAAAAAAATATAAAGATTAGATATGGAATCCACAAAACAAATAAAACTGGGAGGATACATGAAACTATAAAACCTCCAAAAAGAATCCATAATAAGGTCGCTTTAGTACTATTTCTTCGTTGTTTCTTTTCAGCTCCCTTTCCTGATTTTTCGTAACTTTTAAGGTAATTTTTAAAATCGTCCGTCATGCTATTTCTCTTTTAAAGTTGTAGTAATGAAAAGTTACTCCATTTGCTTGATTATCTTGGTTTACTACATGGCTAACCATTTCCCATCCATCAGCACCAAGCTTTGAAAACATTTCAGGCAAAGTAGGAACTTCAGTATTATCACCCCACGCCCTAATTCTTTCACCATCAATATCTAGTATATTTATTTCTTGAGTAATACCTCTTCCTTTGTAATCTAAGCGAATATGTTTGTATTCAAAGCGTTTCATCTCTAATTAATTTATTTTTCAAAATTATATACAGAAAATCTAATCGTGACATTCAAGAACAACAGGATGATTATAAAAATGAGCTAATTGCCCCTTTTTTTAGATTGACTGTCAATATTTAACTTTGCAAAAGCCCCCTTCAAGGTTGCAAAGAAAATGAAAGAAAGCACACCACCAAGAGAATGTGCCTACGGGAGAGTAATCGCCTCAAATGGAATGGAAAACTCCACAAGTATTTATATAAGTTTTGTGGAGGTATTTTTCTCCGCCACACCATTTTTCTCCAAGGTATTTGGTATCACTAACAAAACTTAAAGCTTCAGTATATTAATCGCCACACCTTTCGCCACACCTTATTTTTAATTTGAGTAATACTTAGTGAGAACCCCTGAACTCTAAGACACCCTATATCACTACATAATCCATTTTTTTTAAGTTTATATAAACCTTCTTGAAACCATAATATGGCGGAGAGGGAGGGATTCGAACCCTCGACAAAAGTTACCTCCTGTAACTCCTTAGCAGGGAGCCGCTTTCAACCACTCAGCCACCTCTCCAGCTCTTATACATTATCAATTTTTTTGCAAACATTCAAAATTTTTTATTTAATCGAAATGTCTAATCAACTTGAACTCTTGGTAATCTATTTTTAAAAGAACAAAGAATTTCCCAAGGAATAGTATTAGATCCTCTTGCCCAATCAAGAGGAGAAATTGTTTTGTCTCCATCCGATCCCAGTAATATCATCGTACTGCCAATTTTAATTTCAGTTGAACCTGTTATGTCAACCATCATTTGATCCATAGTTATAGATCCAACTTGGGGATAAAGTTTATCATTGTGAATAACTTGTATCTTTCCTGAAAGATTTCTTGGAACGCCATCTGCATAACCAATACTTAATACAGCTAACTTAGTTTTTCTACTACTTACAAAGTTTCCTCCGTAACTAACACTTACACCTTTATCAATAATTCTTATAAAAGCTACTTTGACCTTCAAAAATAAAGCTGGTTTAAGAGATAAATTTTTATCAATTTTAGCTAAAGGACTATATCCATACATAGAAAGCCCAACACGTACCATATTAAAATGAAAATCTTTATTAAGCAGCATACCCGCAGAATTAGCTAAATGAATCTTGATATTGTCATTTCTATCAACTTGAATTTGCTTTAATAATTTCTGAAACTTAAGTCTTTGTAATTGTGTACTACTTTTAGGATCTAATGAGTTATCTTCATCTGCAGATGATAAATGACTATATATTCCTTCTATAGAAATATTTTCAAAAGATTTTATTTTTTCAAATTGCTGCACAAATTTATTGCAATCAAAACCTAATCTTGACATTCCAGTATCAACTTTAAGATGTAAAGAAAATTTCACCCCAAAGTGCTTGCCAATATTATTGCAAATTAAACATTCTCTTATACTGCTGATAGTAGGCATCAAATCATTTCTGAAGGATATTATTAAATCCCTTTTCGTATACAAATTTCCGAGGATAAGAATTGGTTTTTTAATTCCAGAAGAACGAAGCCTAATCCCTTCTTGTAAAGTGGCAACTCCTAATTGCGATGCTCCACCTTTGATAGCATAGTCAGATACTACTTTTGCATCATGTCCATATCCATCAGCTTTAACAACTGCCATTAATTGACAACTTTTTCTTAATTTTGATCTTAACTGCCTTACATTTATTTCTAATGCATTACCTCTAACTTCAATCCATGCTCTTTGTTTTGGATCTATATCTTTTTCAAAAGTTGGATATTTATCAAAATTAGATTCCTGATTTGTTTGCCGAATTTGCATTAACTTTGCGCAATTATATGCGCTTATTGAAATATACAGTTAGCATGACATGTAAATTGTATTTTGGCATGAGCCAGACTCTAGTTTTAAATGCATCTTATGAACCTTTAAACATCACTTCTTGGCGAAGAGCTGTTATTTTGATGATCAAAGGTAAAGCAGAAAGCTTAGAGGAAGATAAATCTTATGCAATACATTGCGGAAGAAAATTGCCTACAGTTATAAGACTTCGTTACTACGTCAAGGTGCCTTTTAGAGAAGTTTCTTTAACAAGAAAAAATATTCTTCTAAGAGATAATAATACCTGTCAATACTGTAACTATAGGGGTAGTGATTTATCAATAGATCATGTCTTACCAAGAAGCAGAGGTGGAACTGATAACTGGGAAAATGTTACTACAGCATGTCTAAGATGTAATGTACAAAAAGGGAACCGTACCCCAGCAGAGGCGAATATGCCTTTAAAACGAAAGCCCTATCGACCATTAAGTAATCTCAATTTTGAGGCTACAAGACAAATTGACTCTGGCAGACATAAAGAATGGAGCAAATATGTTATTGGGTTTTGAAATCTAATAGAAAACTAATCTTAATTCAAATCGTTACTAAAATCTTCCATCATTCTTTTTTGTTCTTGCGCTATACATGCATTAATCACTTCATCCAATTGACCTGCGAGAATTGGTTCTAATGAAAAGTTGGAACCTAATCTATGATCCGTTGTCCTGTTATCTTTAAAATTATAAGTTCTAATTTTCTCACTCCTATCACCTGTTCCAACCTGTGAAAGCCTTTGTGATCTCTCTTTTGCATTAGCTTCTTTTAATTGAATTTCATATAATTTAGCTCTTAGAATTTCCATTGCTCTTTCACGATTTTGCAATTGTGATCTCTCTTGAGTACAAAAAACTCGTATGCCTGTGGGTTTGTGGAGAAGATCAATAGCAGTCTCAACCTTATTAACATTTTGTCCACCTGCTCCTCCTGATCTAGCTGTACCAACCTCTAAATCGGTCGGATCAATCTTAACCTCAACTGGATCAGCCTCAGGCATGACAGCAACTGTAGCTGTAGAGGTGTGAACTCTACCTTGAGATTCAGTAGCTGGAACTCTTTGGACTCTATGAACACCAGCCTCAAATTTTAGTTGACTATATACAGAATCTCCCTTAACGGAGATAACCAACTCCTTAAATCCACCCATATCTGATTCAGAAGCACTGACAGGTTTTACAGACCATCCAATTTTTTGTCCATATCTTTCATACATTCTTGCTAAATCACCCGCCCATATACAAGCCTCGTTGCCTCCAGCACCGGCTCTGATTTCTAACATTACACTTCTTTCATCTCTTGGATCTTTAGGTAATAAGGCAATTGTAGTTTTTTGAATAAGTTCATTCTTACATTCCTCTAGATTAGTTAACTCCTCATTTATTAAAGATTCCATCTCTTTATCATTTCGATTCTCCCTAAGTAGGGTTTTTGAATCTTCAATTTCCTTATCAGTATCAAGCAACTTATTAAAATCAATTACCAAAGGTTCTAATTTTGACCTTTCTCTTGCTATTGATTCTAATTTTTTAGGATCATTAGCTATGTCAGGATCTGCAAGCTGCACTTCCAAATTTTCAAAACTTTCTGAAGCAGTCTTCAACCTTGCAATTAGTGTTGAGTATTCCAATTGAAATTGTGCTTAATTTTTGAAAATTCTATTTATTAGAATCTTTTTCTTCTTTTTGCTCTTTTGATGTAGCTGAATTAGCTGAACCCATTCCATATTTTTTCATAAACCTATCAACTCTTCCTTCTGTATCAAGAATTTTCTGAGTTCCAGTAAAGAAAGGATGATTACCACTCCATACATCGACATGGAGTTCAGGCTGTGTTGATCCTGTTGTCATTACAACTTCTCCATTACAAATGACTTTTGCATCTGGATACCATTTTGGGTGAATTTCTGATTTGGGCATAATTAAAATTCCTTTAACGTTTAGAAAATTGTGGAGCTTTTCTTGCTTTTTTAAGACCATATTTTCTTCTTTCCTTAGCTCTAGGATCTCTACTGAGATGACCTTCAGTTTTTAGTGGTTTCCTATTGTCAGGAGATAATTCGCAAAGTGCTCTTGCTGCTCCTTGCTTGATAGCATCTGCTTGACCTGTCAATCCACCACCAAAAACATTTACAAGAATATCATAAGAATTTTCAAGACCTAATGTTTGCAAAGGTGCTTTTATTGAATTTAAGTGCAGAGGGTTAAAGTTTAAGTAATCATCTCCAGAACGGCCATTAATTTTTATAAGTCCATTCCCTGGAATCAAGCGAACTCTAGCTACTGAAGTTTTTCTTCTTCCAGTTCCCCAATACACAGCTTTGTTTTTTATTTGACTATTCATTTTGATAAATTAACTATTTAATAATACAGGATTCTGAGCAGCATGAGGATGATCAGCACCTTTATAAACTTTTAGTTTTTTAAATTGCTGTCTTCCTAAAGAGTTATGTGGCAGCATACCTTTAACAGCTTGTTCGATGATTCTTTCAGGAATTCTTTCTTGTAGAGACTCAAATTTTTCAATTTTCATTCCTCCTGGTCTTCCAGAGTGTCTTCTATACAACTTTTGTGAGGCTTTTTTACCTGTTACCTGAACTTTTTCAGCATTTACAACAATGACAAAATCTCCAGTATCTAGATGAGGTGTAAATGTTGGTTTATTCTTACCTCTCAATACAGTTGAAATTTCTGTAGCAAGTCTCCCAAGTGTCTTATCTTTTGCGTCAACTAAAAACCAATTTCTTTCAATGGTTTCTAAAGATGGAGTAATTGTTTTATTCATTTACCAAATTTATGCAAATAAATTTAAATTAGTTTTAAATTCTACCTTATTGAAGGAATATTAAACAACAGTTTTGAATGATTTAAACAAAAAATTCGCTGAATTCAACTTTACTTAGGAAAAACCCTTAATTAAAAATACAGGAAAAAAATCATTGTTATTAATCTTTTTAAAAACATTTTCTTCATAAACAGCATTGACAAAACATAACCCCTTAGCTGGAGCAGATTCTTTAACATCATTTTTCTTTTTGGTTACCCATCTATCTGTAAAAATTTCAGGCGATATTTTTTTTTCTCCAACTAAAACTAGTTGACCAATAATTAAACGGACCATACCATATAGAAAACCAGTAGCTTTAATATCAACTAAAATCAAATCTTCTACTCTCTTAATATCTATATTTTTTATTTTTGTAATAGAGTTTGTTCTGTTACTTCCACTTTTCTGAAAAGCAAAAAAATCATGTTCTCCTTCCATTGTCTTGGATGCATTTAACATTAAAACTTCATCTAATACTTTTTGATATCTATGCCATGACCAATTATTGATGAACAAGTTAGGGAATTTACTGTTATTAATGACATATCGATAATGTCTATACATTGCTGAATAGCATGCATGCCAACTATCTTTAACCTCAACTGATTCCAAGATCCTAATTGTTGAGGGTAAAAGACTATTTAAGACATCAGAATAACTATTTCCTGGAATAACACAATCAATATCAAAGTGTACTACTTGACCTGATGCATGAACCCCAGCATCAGTTCTACCTGCTGCAAAAGTCTTTACTGTATGATTTGTAATCTTTAAGAGAGCTCTGTCTAGAATTCCTTGTACTGTAGTTGCATTTTTTTGTTTTTGCCAACCAGAATAATGAGATCCATCATATTGGACTAGTAAAGCTACCCTTTTCAAAAGTTATATTCTATTAAAAGCTCCTTTATTAACTAATTTAAACAAGCTCGATTATGGCCATCTGAGCGTTATCACCTTTTCTAGATACAGTTCGGACTATGCGTGTATAACCACCTTTTCTGTCTCCATATCTTTCCTTTGCTTTTTCAAATAATGAATGAACTAATTTCTTATCATAAATATATCCAATAGCCCTTCTTCTAGAAGCCAAACTTCCCTCTTTGGCAAGTGAAATCATTCTTTCAGCTTCATTTCTTAAAGCTTTTGCCCTTGCTTTTGTTGTTGTTACTCTACCTTCCCTAATTAATTGTGTAGTTAAGCCTCTTAGAAGTGCTTTCCTCTGGTCAGCAGGTTTACTTAATAATGGGATTCTAAGTTGGTGTCTCATAATCTTAAAAATTGTTAAACAGATGTTCTGCTTTGTGGAATAGAAATGCCGATGCGCTCAAGAGCCTCAATAACCTCATCTGCAGATTTAGAGCCAAAGTTCTTAATTTCAAGAAGATCTTCATAGCTGAAGCCCATTAAATCTGAAACTGAGTTAACTTGAGCCCTTTTTAAACAATTATATGCTCTGACGGACAAGTTTAATTCCTCTAATGGAATTTGAGCTTCTGGAGATGGTTCAGGTTCTTCAGGAATTTCTTCTACCATTGTAACAGTAGCAAGGGGTTGGAACAGTTCTATTAACTGATTTGCCGCTTCAGCAATAGCATCATCAGGACTTGTTGAACCATCTGTTACTACTTCCATTTTTAATCGTTCTCTACCTGTTCCACCCTCTGCTACAGCTGTTTCATCAATAGTAAAATTAACCCTCTTTACTGGCATAAAAACTGCATCTATTTGAAGTAAATCAATAGCAGTTGTCTCTTCATTCTTACGATCTACTGGTCTATATCCTACACCTCTTTCAACATGAATTTCTAACTCTAAGTTATGCCCCTCCTGAATAGTTGCAATTGGTTTTTCACCATCAACAATTTCAACTTGAGATGAGAATTGAATATCATTCGCCTTCACCTCCATTGGACCGCTCGCTACTAACCTGCCGATTTCTAGCTCTGGATTAGAACTATTAATTGATAGTTGCTTGCAATTAAGAAGAATATCTAAAACGTCTTCTCTAACACCCGGAATAGTTGCATATTCGTGGTTAATTCCTGCTATTCTGACTGCAGTCACAGCACTTCCTTCAAGTCCTCCCATAAGGACTCTCCTAAGCGAATTACCCAAAGTTGTAGCTTGTCCTCTTTCTAAAGGGCCAATTAAAAAAGTTCCTGTTTGGGAGCGATCATCTGCTATTTGATGGTCGATTCTGTCAATCTGGTATTGCAACACGGAAAAAATTAGGTTAAAAGTTTTTTTTTTGGGGGGGGGGGTGGAGAATAGTTAAGACCTAAACGCGTCTCCTTTTAGGTCTTCTACATCCATTATGAGGTAATGGAGTTACATCTCTTATTAGAGTTATTTCTAAACCGGCCACTTGTAAAGCTCTTATGGCCGTTTCCCTACCTGAGCCTGGTCCTCTAACTAATACTTCTATTTGCCTCATACCTTGATCAAGTGCTCTCCTAGCTGCAGCTTCAGCTGCTGTCTGAGCAGCGAATGGGGTGCCTTTACGAGCGCCTTTAAATCCGCTGGCCCCTGCAGAAGACCAAGAAATTACATGGCCAGAAGTGTCAGTAATTGAAACAATAGTGTTATTAAATGTGCTTTGAATATGTACCACACCATTAGGTACATTACGTTTGGATTTCTTTGAACCTGTTTTTTTTACTGGAGCTGCCATAATGTTTTAATTAAATAATGGTATTTGTGAATAAATTTAGTTAATTATTTCTTTCTTCCAGCAACTGTTTTTCTTGAACCGCGTCTTGTTCTTGCATTAGTTCTAGTTCTTTGTCCTCTCACTGGAAGACTCATTCTATGCCTTCTTCCTCTCACACAACCTATATCTTGCAAACGTTTTAGGGCCATTCCCTCTTTTCTTCTCAAATCTCCTTCTAAAGTAAATTCCTCTGTAGCAACTCTAAGCTTTTGTACATCAGAATCAGAGAGATCTTTGACTCTAATATCTGGATTTACACCCGTATTAGTGAGAATTAGCTTTGATCTTGTTAAACCAATTCCATAGACGTATGTAAGTGCAATTTCAACTCGCTTTTCGCGAGGTATGTCAATTCCTGCAATCCTGGCCACGTGTTTTTGAGTAAGTAAAAGTTGAATTTAAGGGTTGAGATTTAACCCTGACGCTGTTTATTGCGAGGTCTTTTCTTGTTGATAACATAGATTTTACCTCTTCTCCTCACGATCTGATCGTCAGGACTAATTTTTTTGACTGATGATCTGACCTTCATAGGGTTTCACTAACAAAACGTTAATACTATATTCTACATCATCATCATGCCATTTTTTGTTTGATATCAGAGGAAATGGTTTTTAAATCTCTATTAGCGTCAATATACTCTAGCAAAGAAAGATCTTTAAAATACTGAATCAATGGTTCTGTAGTTTTTTTATAAATGTTAACTCTTGTTTTTATTGTCTCTTCAGTATCATCTTTTCTCCCTCTTAAAAGTAAACGCTTAATTAAAACTTCTTCTGGAATATCTAAATAAAAAACCACTTCTAAAGGTTGATTTATTTCAAGCAAGACCTCATTAAGTGAATTTGCTTGAGATAAATTTCTTGGATATCCATCTAGAATCCAACCTTTATTATCCTTATCTAAATTTTGCTTTACTATTTTTAATACTAGTTCATCACTAACAAGTTCTCCTCGGTTAATAATATCCTTTACTTGTCTACCAAGGATAGTATTCATTTCAATTTCTTTTCTTAATAGTTCCCCTGTAGAGAGGTGCAAATAAGAATTACTTTGACTTAGCAATTCCGCCTGAGTCCCTTTCCCTGCTCCAGGGGCTCCTAAAAATAGTAAATGTTTCTTCATTAATTCTTAATTAGTCCCTCATACCTTTGAGAAATAACATAAGTTTGAATTTGCTTAGCAGTATCAATAGCTACACCCACAAGGATAAGTAAAGAAGTTGCTCCTAAACCTTGAAAAGTCTGTACATTAGTAGCTCTTTCTACTGCCGCTGGTATTATAGCTACTGATCCTAGGAATAATCCTCCTAATAGTGTCAACCTATTTTGTATCCCTGATAAGTAATTTGCTGTATTAGTTCCTGGTCTGACTCCAGGAATAGCTACCCCTCCTTTCTTTAAATTTGAAGCTACATCAACTGGATTAATGGTAAGAGATGCATAAAAATAGGAGAATCCCAAAATCAAGGAGAAGAATGTAAGAGCATATGGCCATGGATTAGAAGATCCTGGATTTAAACTACTCGCTAACTTGATTAAGACTGGGTTGCCAGTAACATTTGCAATAGTTATAGGTAAAAAGATTAAAGCAGATGCAAATATAATAGGCATGACTCCTCCTGCATTTAATTTCAAAGGTAAATAACTTTGCCTTGTAGGAAGTAGTGTTGAATTTCCTATTTGCCTTTTTGCACTAACAATAGGAATTCGTCTTGCTCCCTCTTGGACAAAAATGATCCCAACAATTGTCAGTAAAAATACTCCAAGTAAAACTGCTATACCTAAAACATCTCCTCTATCTCCAGTTTGAGCTTTTTCAATGGTTGAACTTAGCGCCTTAGGTAAAGTCGAAACAATATTCAAAAAAATTACCAATGAAGCGCCTTGACCTATCCCTTTCTCCGTAATAATTTCACTAAACCACATAACTAACATTGAGCCAGTCACTAGGGCAAGAGAGGTTTGCAAGACAAATGTAGTTTCACTTATCCCCTGAATAGCATATTGTCTGAGAATTAAGGAAAAAATTATACTTTGCAAAAACCCCCATCCTAATGAAACATATCTTGTTATTTGAGCAATTTTTCTTCTTCCCGCTTCTCCTTCATTTTTTTGTAAATCTTCAAGAACAGGCAATGAAGCTGTGAGAAGCTGAATGATAATTGATGCGTTGATAAAAGGAAGTATGCCTAATGCGAATATTCCTAGGGTTGAAATTCCTCCTCCAGTAAAAATATCTAAAAAACCTATTAATTGACCCCCTTGATCTATAAAACTTTTAAAAGCAACCCTATCAATACCCGGCATGGGAATATAGATACCAAGTCTTACTAAAAGGAGAAGACCTAAAGTTGTTAAGACTCTACTCCTTAGCTCTTTATTTAAAAATAATTGGGAAAGTATTTCAGAAGCGCTAGGATTTCTACTTTTGTTGACAAACATTTTAAAGCTTACCTAAATTTTAAAAAAATTTATTTATTATTTATAAGCTCGCAGGATCCACCTGCGTCCTCAATTTTTTGTTTTGCAACTTTTGTGAATGCATGTGCCTGGACCTTTAACTTTACATTAATTTTTCCGTTACCAAGGATTTTTAAAGGAAATTTTGGTTTAAATATCAATCCTTTCTTTACTAGTGAGTCTAGGTTCACAGTATCGTTGTCTTTGAAATCGTTTAATTTTTCTAAATTAATTATGGAAAAGTTCTTTTGATTAATTATTTCAAAGTGCTTTAATTTTGGAACTCTTCTATACAAAGGCATTTGGCCTCCTTCAAAACCTGGACGTGTGGGTCTTCCGGAACGTGATTTTTGTCCTCTCATTCCAAAACCACATGAAGCACCTTGACCGGCTGCGATACCTCTACCCTTTCTTAATTTTTTCTTTCTCGAGCCAGAGTTTGATTTAAGTGTATTTAATGTTGAAGTCATAATTTTCAAGAATAGAGCTGTTCAAGTGAGATACCTCTCTCCCTTGAGGCAGATTTGTGTGTTCTTAATTGAGAAAGAGCCACCATAGCAGCTCTTGCATTATTCAAAGGTGTTTTACTACCCAATCTTTTTGCTAAGACATTTTTTATGCCCGCTAATTCTAAAACTGTTCTTATTGAACCACCGGCAATTACACCTGTTCCAGGGGCAGCTGGTCTAATTAGTACATTAGCAGCACCATCTCGACCTTTAGATAAAGTCGGTATTGAATTATTTGGAGTTAAGGGAACCCTAACAAGATTCTTTTTACCATCTGACACTCCCTTTCTCACCGCACCAATAACATCCCCTGCTTTACCAACTCCAACTCCAACTTGACCTTTCTCATTACCTACAACAACAATTGCTCTAAAACTCATTTTTTTTCCACCCTTAACAGTTTTAGAAACGCGACGAATTTGAACAACTCTTTCTTGCCAATCAGAATCTCTCTCTAGATTTTTTGAGTCACCTCTTCTATTTCTTTTTCGATCATTACGATTATTCTTTTTTTGTTCCACAGGCATGGCTCCAGGAACGTTATCATTCTTGGATTGAATTTCTTGTTTTGTTGGAGTGTCAGTCATAGTAAAAATTAAAAATTAGAATTCTAAGCCAGCTTCACGAGCAGCGTCTGCAAGTGCCTTAACTCTACCATGATATAAATTACCTCCACGGTCAAAAATTACTTGCTTAATACCTTTTTTTATCGCTCTCTTTGCCAACAATTTTCCAACAATGGAAGAAGAATTGCAATCAGAAGGTAATTTCTCGGATTTTTCTCTTAGTTCCTTATCAACAGTCGAAGCTGAGCAAATAGTTATTTGAGCGCTATCATCTATAACCTGGGCATATATATGGTTATTAGAGCGAAAAACAGACAATCTTGGACGCGTTGCATCTCCAATTAAGAATCTCCTTAATCTTCTATGTCTTTTTTGAGTTTGTGATTTCCTGGAAAGTTTGGTCATTTTTTTTAATTGGAATTATTTTTTGCCAGATTTACCAGCTTTTCTGAGAATTCTCTCATCATGGTATTTAATTCCTTTACCTTTATATGGCTCTGGAGGTCTAATTGATCTGATTTTTGCTGCTTCATTGCCAACAATTTCCTTATCAATTCCAGATACGGTAACGTTTGTATTACTCTCAACTTTGTATGTTATACCATCAGGGGGGATCATTTCTACAGGATGACTATATCCTGCACTAACAACTAGATTTTTACCTTTTACT
>QCNH01000007.1 GCA_003213275.1 Prochlorococcus sp. AG-424-M03
GAATATAAGTACAAAGTTAACCAATATAAATCTAATATGATTAGTATAAAAAAAGTAAGAAAGGTAGAAAAATTATTAGGCAATATTTACAGTGGTTTTATCTTAACAGTACAAAGTTATGGTTTTTTTGTTGATATATCAGAACTAAATGTAGAAGGTCTTGTCCACGTAAGTACGCTAAATAATGATTGGTATGAATATAGGTCAAGACAAAATATATTGATTGGAAGAAAATCTAAGAAATCATATAAAGTTGGAGATGAAATAGAAGTAAAAATAATTAAAGTTGATATTCTAAAATATCAGATAGACTTAGAATTAGCTTAAATAAATTATGTATAAAATAGCTTATTTAAAAATTATTAATTATAGAACAATGAAAAACACTTTTTAGAATGATTTTCAAGAAAAAGTATTTATTATTAATTATTTTTTTAATAATAATATTTCAAAGTTTATTATATATAAATAATAAACAGACGACTTCATTTAGATACTTTAAATGGACCATCCAAAATGTAAGTATAGGTAAGTTAATTAGTATTTCTTGTTTTTCTGGTTTATTTGTAAGTACGTTATTAAATACTACAATTTATAGTCATAAAAAAAATACTTTTGAAAAAATTGAAGAAAATTATGAACCTCTAAATAATGATGAAGATTTGGAATCTAATATTGAGATGCCGCCACAAAGGGATATTAGAGATACTCAACCAACCATATCTGTTAATTACAGAGTAATCAAAAATACGGAAGAAAATAATTCAAAAAGGGATAAAAATTATTCAAATAGTCGTGATAATAAAGATGATTGGGATAATGATGATAATGATTGGTAGAAATCTAAATAATTTAAATAATAAAAATGATTTTTTTAATTTATAATGAAGCATAAATAGTTTCTCTTATGGAAGAAAATTTAGAACCAACTAATAAAGTTAATAATGAAATATCTGTGGATATTAATAAATCCAAGTCTGAGGAAATAAAAGAAACCACATTAGGAAAAATTAATAATATTAATGAAAATATTGGTAAATCTCAAAATGATTCTTCGCCTAAAGCTGACATAAAAAATAAAAATGATACAACCGCTAAAACTATTCCAATACAAAAAAAAGAACTCCCTATTGAGAAAAAGCCATTCCAAGAGTTTATTAACATACACTTGATTCCAGCATTACAAGAAGAAATTAATCAAAGAGGATTAGAAATAAAAAATATTAATCTTAAAAACGAAAATAGACCTATTGCTGGAGACAAGTGTTGGGTAATAAATTGTGAAATCAGAGATACTTGCAACTTTTGGTTATCTTTTGAGAAAGAGGACATAAGTTCATTAAAAAGTATTTCTTTATCCAAGCCAAATCAAAAACCTAGCATTATTGAATCATTCCTTATCGACGAAAAAAGAATAACTCTTAAATTAATTATTTCAAGAGTACTACAAAGATTAAATGGACAAAAATTAATAGGAGTTAATTAAAGAAACAATAACACCAAGTTAACTTTTTCCTCGAAAATACAAATAATAGTAAATAATAGTATTAATAAAACAAATCAAAGATGGCTCAATCAACTATTGAATCAAAAAATAAAAAAGAAGTAAATAATGGCAAAATCCCCGCAAAGGAAACAATTTTATCTCCAAGGTTCTATACAACAGACTTTGAGGCAATGGAAAATATGGATTTATCAATAAACGAGGAGGAATTGGAAGCTATATGTGAAGAATTTAGAAAAGATTACAATAGACACCATTTTGTAAGAAATAGTTCATTTGACGGGGCTGCAGAAAAATTAGATCCTGAGACAAGAGAACTTTTTGTGGATTTTCTTGAAGGAAGTTGTACTTCAGAATTTTCAGGTTTTTTACTTTACAAAGAACTTAGCAAAAGAATTAAAAACAAAAACCCTCTTCTTGCTGAATGTTTTGCTCATATGGCCAGAGACGAAGCTAGACATGCAGGTTTTTTGAATAAATCAATGAGTGATTTTGGATTACAGTTAGATTTAGGTTTTTTAACAGCCAATAAAGATTACACCTATTTCCCACCAAGAAGTATTTTTTACGCCACTTATTTATCTGAAAAGATAGGCTATTGGAGATACATAGCAATTTATAGGCATCTTGAAAAGAATCCAGATAGCAAGATTTTTCCACTATTCAATTATTTTGAAAATTGGTGTCAAGATGAAAATAGGCATGGCGATTTCTTTGATGCACTAATGAAAGCACAACCACGTACAGTCAAATCTTTAAGTCAAAAAATTACCATTGGGGGCTCTACCTTTACACATCCACTATTTGACTATTTCCATAGGTTTAGATACTTTTTGAACAATCTTCCATTAACGTCAAAATTATGGTCAAGATTTTTTCTACTAGCTGTATTTGCAACTATGTATGCTAGAGATCTAGGAATCAAAAAAGATTTCTACAGTTCATTAGGTTTAGATGCAAGAGATTACGACCAGTATGTTATTAATAAAACAAATGAAACCTCTGCAAGAGTTTTCCCTGTAGTACTGGACGTATATAATAAATCTTTTTATGAAAGATTAGATAAAATAGTTGAAAATAATAAGTTCCTTTCTGATATTGAGAACAGCAATAGGAATAAAGTATCTAAAACTTTAAAAAAATTACCTACCTATTTATCAAACGGTTACCAGCTATTAAGACTATACTTATTAAAACCTCTTGATAGCAAAGATTTCCAACCTACGATTAGATAATTTTTTATCAGAGATTAAATTAATAGACTCATATGCTTTCGTCACAAATCAAATCAAATGGAATCGAATTTGGTAGTTGCAATAAAGATTTATTAGAAGAAATTATTTTCTATGGGATAGGGCTTGGGGCTGATTTTGTAGAAATATTTATAGAAAATATAGACAATGCAAGTGTACTAGCTGAAGAGGATTACATTACAAGTGTAAGTCCATCGTTTGGCAAGGGTGCTGGGATTAGAATCTTCAAAGACAAAAGGGATGGATTTGTAAGTACAAATGACTTATCAAAACATGGTTTGATGAGATCAGTATCCCAGGCTATTGAGATGTTAGACATAACTGACAAAAATAAGAGAGAAGTATTTAACGGTTTAAATAAACATAAGGATTATAGTTTATCCAAGAAAACATGGATTGATGAAGTTCCATCTATTCATGAGATAAGTGAAAAACTATTAGTCAGCACAAAGTCACTTAAAAAAAATAACAAAATAATAACTAGAAAAGGAAGTTACTCAAGAAATCTGCAAGAAGTAATAATAGCATCCAGCGATGGAACCTATGTCTCTGATATTAGATTGCATCAAACAGTTGGTCTTAACGTAATTGCTAGTGATGCCCAATATAGATCTAATGGAAGTAGAAGATTTGGATCTTCAGGAATACCTAATGAATTCAGATCTTGGGATCATGAAAAAGCAGCAAATGACGTGTTCGAAAGTTCAATGAACATGTTGTATGCGGATTATGTTGATGCTGGACAAATGCCTGTTGTATTAGCTAACAAATTTGGTGGCGTTATTTTCCATGAAGCCTGTGGACATTTGCTTGAAACTACTCAAATAGAGAGAGGGACAACACCCTTTGAGAATAAATTGAATAAAAAAATTGCACATGAATCAGTAACAGCAATTGATGAAGGGATATCAGAAGGATCCTTTGGTTCATTAACAGTAGATGATGAAGGGATGGAACCAGAGAAAACAGTCCTTATAAAGGATGGGATTTTAAAAAAATTCATCTCCGACAGGGCTGGTGAATTAAGAACTGGTCATAAAAGAACAGGGAGTGGAAGAAGGCAAAATTATTCGTTTGCAGCAGCCTCAAGAATGAGAAATACTTATATTGCTAAAGGTGAATACTCCAAAGAAGACTTAATAAATAGTATTAGCGATGGTCTTTACTGCAAATCAATGGGTGGGGGTAGTGTAGGTGCTACAGGACAATTTAATTTTGCGGTAGAAGAAGGATATCTAATTAAAAATGGAAAATTAACAAGCCCAGTTAAGGGAGCAACCTTGATTGGTGAGGCTAAAGAAGTTATGCCAAAAATATCAATGTGCGGAAATGACTTAGAACTAGCTCCTGGATTTTGTGGATCTATTAGTGGAAGTGTTAACGTAACAGTTGGCCAACCTCATATTAAGGTTGATTCAATTACTGTTGGTGGAAGATAAGATATGAATTCAAGAAAAATAACAACTCAAATTTCCAAAGCTGCAGATTTTCTAAATGTTAAAAAATGGGATTATGGAGCAAGCTTTTCTAATGATTTTTCTGTTCAAGTAGATAAGGGTGAGGCTAAACAACTTAAGGCAACACAAAAGCAAGTTATAACTATAAGAGTTTGGAACGAATCTAATCTAGTAGGTATTACTACAACAAGCGATATTAGTGAATCTGGTATTAAAAAGGCTCTAAATCAAGCGAATTTAGCTTCTGATTTTGGCAATAAGAATGAAGGTACTGAATTCTCACCACTAGCGAAAGATCCTATCAAACTTAAGGAAGTAAAAATAAGTAATCCTGTTGGGATAAAAAAATTACTCACGCTTCTAAGAGAAGCAGAAGTAAAACTAATAAAAAGTCATGAATCTATAAAATCTGTTCCATATAATGGGTTATCCGAGAGTTTCTTTGAGAGAGTTTATGCAAATAGTGATGGTGCATTTCGAAGCTATTCCAAAAGTCAAGCTGTACTATATTTATATGCTAGGGCCGAAGAGGAAGATAAGAAACCTCGAAGCTCAGGTTCTATAAAACTTGGATATGGAGTTGACGATATAGATATAGAAGCGTGTATTAAAGAGGCCTCAAATAAAACAATATCTCATCTAAATTATTCACCAATTAAAACGGATAAATATTTAATATGTTTTTCCCCAGAATCCTTTTTAACGATTATTAATGCCTTTAGCTCAATGTTTAATGCTAGGAGCATTTTAGATGGAGTAAGCTTATCTAAGAAAAACTCTATAGGAGAGAAACTATCTACAGAGGCACTTAATATTTATGATGATGGTCTTCACGAAAAAAATATTTCTTCATCTCCATTTGATGGAGAGGGAACCCCTACCAAAAGACTATGTTTAATTAATAAAGGGAAAATTGAAAATTTCATACATTCTGAATCAACTGCAAGAATCTTTAAAACAAATCCAACTGGCCACGCTGGACTTGGATCAAAAGTTTCAGTATCTCCTGATTGGATAGTAGTTGAGAAATCAAAGGAAAATTATGATCTAAAAACATCATTAGATCACTCTAATTATCAGGGAGAATTTGTATATATTGAAGAATTAAATGCAATCCATGCAGGTGTAAGAGCAAGTCAAGGATCATTTTCTCTTCCATTTGACGGATGGCTTTATAAAAACGGTACAAAAATCTCTATAGAAGCTGCCACTGTTGCAGGAGATATCAAATATCTTTTGAAAAATATAGTAAATATTGAATCAAACCAGGAGGTAACACCAAGTGGGATTTCTCCACATATATGGGTAGATGAATTATCAATAACTGGTGACGCGTGAGAATTATATTCTGGGGTACACCTGAATATTCACTTGCGAGCCTTGATATTTTTATTAAATCTAAACACGAAGTAATTGCAGTAGTTAGCCAACCAGATAAGAAAAGATCTAGAGGAATGAAATTAATATCTTCACCTGTTAAAAGGTTAGCCGAACAAGAAGCTATAAAAATTTATACTCCAGAATCTATCAGAGGAAATATACCTTTTTTGAATGAACTTAAATCACTATCTTGTGATTTATTTATTGTTATAGCTTATGGGAAAATTTTACCCAAAGAGATATTAGAAATCCCAAAATTTGGCTGTTGGAACGCACATGCTTCATTACTTCCAAGATGGCGTGGTGCAGCTCCAATACAATGGTCCCTAATTAAAGGCGATGAATTTACTGGGGTAGGAATTATAAAAATGAATGAGGGTCTCGATACAGGCGACTTATTATTGGAAGAAAAAATTAAAATTGATAATAATGATAATTTAAATACACTGACGAAAAAACTTAGTATTTTATCAGCAAAATTATTTTTAAATGCTACATCTTTACTCGAAGAAAATATAAATAAAAAAACTAATTCTCAATTAACAAAACAAAATACTCTTGGAAGAGAAATTACTTACGCAAGAATGATTGAAAAATCAGACTATAAAGTGGTTTGGGATAATGAGGCAATTAAAATTTCTCGTAAAATAAAAGGATTATACCCGCGAGCAAATACAACTTATAGAGGTAAGAACCTAAAGATAATTAAAATAAAAGTTTTGCGAAGTGATGAAATTAATAATGAAAAATACTGTTTCATGAGCAATAATACAGAACCAGGTATTATTCTTGCTCTCATAGATAATGAAGGAATAATAATTTCAACTAAAACTGATCCGATTATTTTGTTAGAAGCAAAACTTGAAGGCAAAAACATATCTAGCAAAAACCAATTGATACAACAATTAAAGCCATCAGTAGGTGAATATTTCTCAGATTAAGTTTTAGATTCTTTTTTAGAGAATCCCCAAATGAAAGCAAAAAGAATCAAAATATAAAAATAGTAGTCTGGAAGAATAGATTCTTTAATTAACGTATTTAGTAAAAGTTTTATTCCAACAATTAAAATTGCAATATAACCGGCTGTTTCTAATCTAGAAAATATATCCAGTAGTTTTAGAAAAATCCCCGAGGTAAATCTTAATGCTAATACACCAATTACTGCCCCAAATATTATTAATATATATTGATCACTTATTGCTACTGCTGTAGTTATGCTATCTATGGAAAATGCAAAATCAGTAATTGAAAGAAGTACTACAACCCTTAAAAACCTAAAATTATTATTATTATCTGTGCCATCTTCAGGGTTTTCTATTTCAGAATTTAAAAAAACATTAGAGAAGAATAAATATATTAAATAAAAACCAGCGAAAACTCTAATAAGAATAAACTTGAGAAGAACATTAGATAATATGATTAGAATTATTCTAAATAATAAAGATATTGTTATACCAATATTTAAGGCTCTTGACCTTAATTCCGAACTATCGAGGGATTTAGTAAGTGAAGCTAATGCAACAGCATTATCAGCCGATAATAGTAATTCTAGTGCAATTAATATTGGTAAAAGTGTAAAGATTTCATACCAACTGTCTACCTGATCTAGTGTGGGTATAAAAGAATTTATTGCAGCTGAATCCATCTAATATAATTCACAAAAACTATAAAATCTAATATAATATGTCGAATATGCGTAATCAAGATTGAGAACTATAAATGAGTTTAAATACTTTAGTTAATTATATTTCGAGCTCACAAATTACATCTGAATTAATAAAAAGAATTTTACAAAATAAAGGATTAAATATTGTTGGTTCAAGTAGATATGCAAAAAGTATAGTTATAGATAGTATTGCAAAAAAAGAAGATAAAAATATATTATTAATTTGTCCTAATATAGAAATTGCCTACAAATGGATTGGTTATTTTGAAAGTATAAATGATAAGGCAGTTTTATATTATCCACCTACAGAACATCTACCATACGCTTCAATTAATAAATCCAAAGAGATTGAATTTACTCAGCTTACTGTTTTATCCAAATTAATAAAAAAAGATAAAAAAGAACTTAATATTGTTATATCAACTGAGAGGTCACTACAACCTCATCTAATAAATAAAAACTTATTAATTGAAAATAAATTAGATTTACGAAAAGGGATTCAAATTGAGATTCAAGAATTAGCAAATAAACTTACGTTACTTGGTTATACAAAGGAAAATGTAACTTCTACAGAAGGAATCTGGAGTAGGAGAGGGGAAATTATAGATATTTATCCTGTTAATAACGAGTTTCCTATAAGATTAGAATTTTTTGATAATGTAATTGAGAAAATAAGAGAATATGATCCACATACCCAAAAGACATTAGAAAGTATAAATAATATTGAAATAATACAGGCTGGATTTGATTTGCTAATAAAAGATAAGTTAAATAATTTATCCAAGAAGAGTATTTTTAATTCAGAAGATATAAATAAAAATAATCTTGATCGTTATTTAGGAATAATTGAACAAGAGCCCTCAAATATAATAGATTTCATAAATGAGGAAACAATTCTTGTTATTGATGAATTACAAGATTGTAAAAAATTTGCGAATAATTGGTATCTAGATTCAGAAAGTAATTTTAATAATTGTGCGTATGAATTAAATGAAAACCTTAAAAATAATGATATTAATTTAAAGGTTAAGCCTAATTTACATTTAAAGTTTGACGAAATATTAAATTCACTGGGAAATTATAATTTAATAAAATTGTATGAATTTGAATCTAAAGACAATATTGATAATAGGTTTTTATTAAACGATAAAAGATTAAATTCATACTCTAAAAATATAGGTAAATTATCAAACGATATAAATAAAAATATAAAAAATAAAGAAAAAGTATGGATATTATCAGCACAGCCATTGAGAACTAGGACTTTACTTTTTGAGCACGAATGTAATACAAACTTTTTGAGTAATCCTAATGATAGAGATGAAGCATTTAAGTCAATTAATAATTCAACCCCTTTAATTATAAAAAATAAGAACAATTATGAAATCGAGGGTTTTTATCTTCCCATATGGAAAGTTGTCCTTATAACAGATAAAGAATTATTTTCACAAAAATCTCTTTTTAATAATGTATTCATAAGAAGAAAAAAAAGAAGTGTCAATTCAAATATAAATGTGAATAAGATTAGTCCAGGTGATTTTATAGTTCATAAAAATCATGGAATAGGACAATTTATAAAAATAGAAAAAATAAATATAACTGGAGATTCAAGAGATTATTTAGTTATAAAATATCTAGATGGGAAAATAAGTATTGCCGCTGATCAACTCGGTAGTGTCAACAGATATAGATCAAGCGGAAAAATAAAGCCCAAAATAAATAAATTAGGAGGGACAGAATGGGAAAGAATAAAAGATAAAAATAAGAAACAAATCAAAAAAGTTGCTGTCGATATCTTAAAACTTTATGCAAAGAGAGAAAAATTAAAGGGGCACATATACCCAGAAGATGGTCCTTGGCAAGATGAATTAGAGGAATCATTCCCTTATCAACCAACACCAGATCAAATTACTGCTGTAAAAGAAATAAAATCTGATATGGAAAGCGATAAGCCAATGGACAGGTTAGTTTGTGGAGATGTAGGATTTGGCAAAACAGAGGTCGCTGTTAGGGCTATTTTTAAGGCTATTACATCTGGCAAGCAAGTAATATTATTAGCTCCTACAACAATCCTTGCTCAGCAACATTGGAGAACAATAAATAATAGATTTTCACCTTACCCAATAAAAGTTTCATTACTTAATAGATTCAAAACCCTTAGTGAGAGAAAAGACATCTATTCAGGATTAAAAAATAATAAAATTGATTTAGTAGTAGCAACGCACCAAATTTTAGGAAAAGAAATTGAAATAAAAAACTTAGGACTACTTGTTATTGATGAAGAACAAAGATTTGGAGTAAGGCAAAAGGAGAAAATTAAAAAAATCAAAACTAACATAGATGTTTTAACTCTCTCAGCGACTCCAATTCCAAGAACTCTTTATATGAGCTTATCTGGACTTAGACAAATGAGCTTATTAAATACTCCGCCTCCATCAAGAAGATCAATAAAAACATATTTATCTGAAATAGATATGGATGTTATAAGAACTGCAATTAATCAAGAACTTGATAGGGGAGGTCAAATATTTTATGTACTTCCAAGAATTTCTGATATTGATCAGGCTGTAAACAAATTAAAAAATATGTTTCCCAGCTTAAAATTTATTGTCGCTCATGGACAAATGAACGAAACAGAGCTTGAAAATGCAATGATTGCTTTTAATAATGGAGAAGTAGATCTGATGATATGCACAACGATAATTGAAAGTGGATTAGACATACCTAAAGTAAACACAATTATTATTGAAGATTCTCACAAATTTGGACTTTCACAACTTTATCAACTTAGAGGAAGAGTTGGTAGAAGCGGAGTACAAGCACATGCTTGGTTATTTTATCCAAATATAAATAAAATTAATGACGCTGCAAAACAAAGATTGAAAGCGATAAAAGACTTTTCGGAACTAGGAAGTGGATACCAACTTGCAATGAAAGATATGGAAATAAGAGGTGTTGGAAGTTTACTTGGAGAAGAACAAAGTGGAAAAGTTAATGCTATTGGATATGATTTATATATAGAAATGCTCCACGAGGCTATTTCAGAAATCAGTGGGCAAGAAATACCAGAAGTTAGCGACACACAAATTGATCTCCCAATAAATGCATTTATACCTGCAACATGGATATTAAACAGGGAAGAGAAGCTTGAAGCTTACAAATCTGCTACTGAATGTTCAAATAATAATGAATTAACTGAATTAGCTACAGACTGGGTGAATAGATATGGAACCTTACCAAAACCTGTTGAGTCCTTAATTATGATAATGAGGCTAAAATTACTTGCAAAAAGATGTGGTTTTAACAAAATTAAACTAAAAAAACCAAATATCGTTATAGAAACAAAATTAAAAAAATCTACTTTTAAAATATTAAAAAATTCATTACCAAATAGTGTTCAAAATAAATTTAATTATGAGGAAGGGGAACAATGGTCCTTAATAACTATAAGAGGGTTAGGAGTTACTGAAATTCAAAATCAAATCGATCAATTAATGTTTTGGTTTGGAACCTTTGTTCAAGAAATTAATAATTTTGATAAAGATCTACGAATTAAAAAAGAATAAATTATTAAATAATTATATAAAATCCGCGAAATAGTTTAATTTCGGTTAGGTTGATAAAAATTTTCTTACTTTATGGGTGAATATATAGACGTTGGAATTCAAAATTCGATTTTACCTTTAACAATAATTTTTTCCTCACTTTTACTAGGAATTTACGCACTATTCGAAGTCGAAACTGAAAATGATGATGATGACTCTGACTCAGGAAGTGGTGGCTTAATGCAACCAATTTGAAATTATTTATAATTTAGCATTTTCGTTTTTCTCTTAGTAATCTTAACTACCCTATAGATAGCTCCTATAAATAAAATTAAACTTATAAAGTAAGAAATAAATATAAAGATCAACAAAAATATTTCAGATAAATTTGAAAAGAGATTAATAAATACTACTAAAGTTTTATTTAAAGTATTTGGGAGATTTTGTAAAAGCAAATTCTTATTAGGTATTAAATAATTTATATAAAGTAAAAAAAGACTAAAAAGAAACATAAAAGCAGATTCAATAAATAATCTTTTTTTAGATTTTCTTCTTAAACTTAATTTTTTCTTAAAAATATATTTATCAGACTTCATGTTTAAGTTTGGAATGTTTAAATCTGCCATACACTAAAGCTTTAAAAATAAATCAATAATTATTCTGAAAAGAAATTATCCTATACTATCGTGTTTGTATTTAGTATGCTATTGAATTTTTATTTTGGAATTATTAGTTCATTTTTTTCTTTATCTTCAACAGGGTTATAAAAATAAATCAAAGTAGAAGAGAAAAAAATTAAAGAACAAAATGCAATAAGAGGCGGCAAAATAAAATTAAAAAATTTAACTTTATTATTTAACCTAAATCTTACATTTTTAGGAAAATTATTAGAAACACCCGTTTTTTTTATTCTAACTTTTGATGATTCATTTAACTGATCAAAACAATTTATGGCATCTGACATCAATGAATTGCCAATCTTTAAAATTAGTGGTTTTACATTTGGTTTAGAGCTCTTTAGAACAATATTATGTATGTGGAGATTTTCAGCTTTTATATCAATTAATGTAGATTCATATATTGGAATTTCGTTTTTGATTAAAAGATTTGAATAAGTATAAAATGCATCCATAATAGGCTCTAAATGTTCAATTTTCCCTTCAATAAGTGGCTTATCAATTATGGTTAATTTCCATTCTGAAATTATAGATATTTGATCTTTATTTTCATTAATTGAATAATCTGGTAATCCAATTATTTCAAGACTAACTGATGATTGATGAAACAATAATCTATTCTGCATCATATTAAAAATTGAATAAAATATTCTTTAACTTTTGATGACCCTTATCAGAAATACAAAAAGATAAAGTAAGCAAATAATTTACAAGAATCTCATTATTTCCAGTTTTATTTAAAAACTTTTTCACTCTAATACTATTTATGTTTAACCTCTCGGTAATTAACTCAATAAATCTCTTATTAAAATCGTTCCAAATAACTGAATTCTCTTCAAGATCTTCTTTAGATTTAAGTATCTCTCTGATATAAGGATATAAATATCTAGACATTTCAACGGTAATTTTTATTAAGGCGTCAAATTCATCTAATTTAATGCTGTTTTTCACATAAGATTTTCTTAATGGATTATTATTCCTTAGTTTCCAAATGGTAACTTTATTTGGCAAAACACCCTTCAAATTAAGTTTATTTGATAACGCGTAAAGTGACTGTATACCATTTATATCAATAGTCTCTAAGATTAATAATAATAAATCAAGCTTCTCTATAGATTTCCTTGATACTTGATTTTCTTTAGTTAAAACAGTAATAGTTCTTGATTAAGATATGAGTAAATTATAACAGAATTATTATTATATTTTTTGAAATAAAAATGAATATAACTTATCAAGTTCTTCAATAGTTAGCATTCCATAACTCCATAATAAGATTGGTAATGGAGTGTTATTTTTTATGGATAATTTTAGGCCAAGTTCAATAGATGACTCATCTAAACCTATTTCATTAATTAAATAAATTATCATCTCTTTAGATACATAATTATTCATTAGTTTTCTTTAATTCTTGAGTAAATGAGAGATTTAGTCATTTGATTAAGGACTAATTTTCTTATAAAAAGGAAATTATTTAAAAGTAAAAATGAAAATTTTCTTATTGGAAATAAAAAAAGGTTTCTATTCGCAAAAATTGAAATCAAAGAGTCGGTTATTAAAATAGTAAAAATAATATCTAAAATTCTACTTGAAAAATATTTAAATTTAAATAATATCAATTGCATTTTAGTCATAGCAATATTTTTCTTAAAAAGATCAAAAATAGTATTAACATCTCTCCAACAGCTATTTAGACCCTGACCACCAACAGGATGAAACGTATGAAATGCATCACCAACAAAAACTAATTTTTTAAAATTTAAAACTGGTAAATTCAAGGATAATGAAACAGGAAATATATTTAACTCACCAATAATTTGATCTAACTTAAATTCATCAGGCAAGATGGTTGATAAATTATCCATCAAAAAATTCTTATCAGCATTTAACCTTTCGATAGACTTTAATGTAGTGGAAGTCCAAATTACTTGATATAAGTTTTTTTCTAAAGGTAATAATGCTAGAGGGCCTTCTTTTCTAAAAATTTCATAAGCTCGCTTTTCACAATTACCTCTAAGAGAAATCTTAAACGTTAAACAGGACTGATTGTAAGATTTTTTTATATCTACAAAATCTAACAGTTTTTTATCAAGAGAGTTTGCCCCGGTAGCAAAGAATTGATAATCAAATAATATTTTTTTACATAACAGTTTTTGTGGCGTCATAAAAAAAATATTTTCATAATTATCAATTTCTCGAAAAAAAACATTCATAAGATCTGAATGTTTAACTACCCAGCCAATATTTTCAGCAGAACTTATATCATCATCTAAATCAGAGATAGTTAAGTTTGTAAAAGCAGAAGTTTCGCTATCTGAAATTGAAAGAGTATCAAAGCCAAATAAATATGGTTCTAAATTTTTCCAAAGTCTGAATTTAGATAAGATTTTTCTTGTTGAATGAGTAATTGCATAAGTTTTATCCTTATCGATTAATCTATCTCTTGCTAATAAATCAGTTAAAAAAATATTGCAATCTAATTTTGAAAGTGCAATTGCGAGTAATAAACCTGTTGGACCTGAGCCAACAATTTTAAAATTTAATCTATTTTTCATCAGAAAATATAAACAACATCTATCTATTGAGATAAATATAGCAAATTTCCTCAAATGCTGGTCTTAATAAATAGGGGTACTCACCAACCCATAAATTAATTTCTGGCAACCAAGCATCCGTCAAATAAAAATCTCTGTCAAAATTCCGACTATTAGATGTTAATAAACATCTAATACTAGAACCAATTCTAATTTTACTGTGCTTATTTTCCATCGGGAAACTTAACTTTTCTAAATAACCATCTTCATCTTCTAATTCAAGAACTAACCAAGTCCTTTTATTTTCTATAACCTCTAATCGACCCATCCTATTAGATTGTTCTCTAGAACTCTCAATCTTTTCTGTTTTATAGATATCTGATACATAACCATCAAATATAGAAAAAAATTTATATTTTCTTATTTGCAAATTTTTTCTACTTGATTCAAGAATTGGCCCCCAGATGATATATAAAAAGAAGGCAACGCAAAGCAATAACCAAAAATTATTTGTTTGATCTCCAGTTGAACTAATTATTAATGAGATAAATCCCCCAATTGAAGAGATTATTACTCTTTGAAGAATTTTCCTTGGATTACCCAAGGCATATTTAAATTGACTACCCGTACCAACGGCAGGAATAAGTTTTGAAATTTGATTTGAATTAATTGGAATTAGCATTTTAAAAAATCAATTTTTCAAGTCCGTAAACTAAAGAGTCATAATTACCTATTTTTTTAATAGCCTGTAAAACTCCTGGCATATATGCCTTTCTATCAATAGTGTCATGCTTAATTGTGTAAGTTTCACCAGGAGATCCCATAATTACTAATTGATGGGCTAATAATCCTGGTAATCTTACCGAATGTATGTTTATTCCTGAATCTCTGAGACCTCCTCGCACACCCTTCAATGACTCAGACTCTTTTACTAAAGTTTGATTAAATTTCTTTGGATATTCTTCAATCATTTCTGCAGTTTTTAAACACGTTCCGCTAGGGGAATCTGCCTTTTGATTATGATGCATCTCTATTAATTCAATATTGTCATAAAACTTTGCAGCAACAGATGCTGCCTGCTGAAGAAGAACCATGCCTACTGAAAAATTAGGGATTATCGCACAACCAATAGATGCTTTTTGAGCAAAAATTGACAAGTCTTTTATTTGCTCAGGAGTAAGACCTGTGGTTCCTACTACTGGAGAAATACCATATGCGATAGCTGATCTAGTATTTTCGTAAACAGAATCAGGATGTGTAAAGTCAACCAAGACTGGTTTGATATTTTCATTTCTGTAATTTTGACTAACAGAACATAAAGTCCCTTCAAAATCATTTGAAACAAAAACATCACAATTTTTTACCTTCAATAATTCAGAAATATTTGACCCATTGTTTTTTTCGTTTATGTCAATTGCTGCAACAAGTTCACAATCTGATGAATTTAATAAAGTATTCACAACTTCACTTCCCATTCTGCCCAAAGCTCCAGAAACTAGTACTGGTATAGGTTTTTTAGAATTTTCAATCATTTTTGTAAAAAATTTTTTTTTAAAAGGTTGTTACACGCTATTTATATTGCACACAATAACGTCTTTTCATTCGTAGTCTGGTAGAAATACTTAAATAAAATCAATGTTTACGCAGGTCCGCTCAGCAAACCGCAGAGTATCTCCTGTTGAGGATAACAAACACAAAGTTGTAATAAAAGCAGTTTATGTTGTCCTTGAGCCACAATACCAAAATTCCTTAACGGAAGCTGCAAAGTCAATAAATGAAATGAATGGCCCAATAGGTATAGATCTTAGTGGCTATCTTATCGAAGAACTTAGAAATGAAAATAATTTTGCAGATTTTAAAGCTGATATAGCAAAAGCAGATATATTTGTTGCTTCATTGATTTTTATTGAAGATCTTGCGCAAAAAGTAGTTGATGCAGTTTCACCATTCAAAGACAAGCTTAAAGCCTCAATTATTTTTCCCTCTATGCCAGAGGTGATGAGACTAAATAAGTTAGGTTCATTTAGTATGGCTCAACTTGGCCAATCTAAAAGTATTATTGGAGATTTAATTAAAAAGAAAAAAGAATCTGATGGAGCTGGCTTTCAAGATTCAATGTTGAAATTATTAAATACACTCCCATCCATACTTAAATATCTTCCAGTAGAAAAAGCTCAAGATGCAAGAACATTCATTCTGAGTTTTCAATACTGGTTGGGTGGTACCAGGGAGAATTTAAAAAACTTTTTATTAATGATCTCTGAAAAATATGTAGTTTCAGAGAACATAAAAGATCAAATAGAAGAATTCAAAATACAAGACCCTGAAACATTCCCAGATTTAGGAATTTGGCATCCTCTTTCTCCATGTATGTTTGAAACTCTTGAAGAATATCAAAATTGGGAAAATAATAGAAAGGATATAAACCCTAAAGATGACAAAACACCAACAATAGGATTAGTGCTCCAAAGGAGTCATATAGTTACTGGAGATGATGCTCATTACGTTGCTGTTATCCAAGAATTGGAATACAGAGGGGCGAGAGTACTGCCTATATTCTGTGGTGGTCTAGATTTTTCTAAGCCAGTTAATGAATTCTATTATGATTCAATCAATAAAGATCTACCTATAGTAGATGGAGTTGTATCTTTAACTGGATTTGCACTTGTTGGAGGGCCAGCAAGGCAAGATCATCCTAAAGCTATCGATGCTCTAAAAAGGCTAAACAGGCCTTATATGGTTGCACTTCCGTTAGTTTTTCAAACAACTCAGGAGTGGGAAGATAGTGATCTAGGATTACATCCTGTGCAGGTGGCACTTCAAATTGCAATTCCAGAGCTTGATGGTGCAATTGAACCTATTATTCTTTCAGGTCGCGATGATGCTACAGGTAAGGCACATACTCTCCAAGATCGAGTAGATGTAATCGCTGAAAGAGCTATAAAATGGTCAACTTTGAGGGTAAAGCAAAGAAAAGAGAAAAAATTAGCTATTACAGTCTTTAGTTTTCCTCCAGACAAGGGGAATGTTGGAACAGCCGCATACTTGAATGTTTTCGGTTCAATATACAGAGTACTTCTTGAAATGAAATCGAAAGGATATCAAATAGATGAACTTCCAAGTAATTCAAAAGAATTAATGGAAAAAGTAATAAACAACCCTGAAGCAATTGATGGTTCTCCAGAATTAAATATTGCTCATAAGATGTCAGTAAAAGAATATGAAGAGTTCACGCCATACTCACAAAGACTTGAAGAGAATTGGGGTAAACCACCTGGGAATCTAAATAGTGACGGACAAAATCTGCTCATCTATGGAAAACATTTTGGAAATGTATTTATAGGGGTTCAACCTACCTTCGGTTATGAAGGAGATCCAATGAGGTTACTTTACTCAAGAAGTGCTAGTCCTCATCATGGTTTTGCTGCTTATTACACGTATGTAGAAAAAATCTGGGGTGCTGATGCAGTTCTTCACTTTGGAACTCACGGTTCACTTGAATTTATGCCAGGTAAACAGATGGGTATGAGTGACTCATGCTATCCGGATTCTCTAATTGGATCATTGCCTAATTTGTATTACTATGCAGCAAACAATCCTTCTGAAGCAACAATTGCAAAGAGAAGAGGATACGCTTCAACTATTAGCTACCTGACTCCTCCAGCAGAAAATGCAGGGCTTTACAAAGGTCTTAAAGAACTAAGTGAACTTGTTGGTTCTTATCAACAACTAAGAGAAAATAGTAGGGGTATTCAAATTGTTAATGCAATAGTTGAGACTTCTAAACAATGTAACCTCGATAAAGATGTTGAGCTCCCTTCAAAAGACGTAGAAGAACTTTCTCTAGATGAAAGAGATTTATTTGTTGGAAACATCTATAAACAGTTGATGGAAATAGAAAGTAGACTATTACCATGTGGTCTTCATACGATAGGAGAAGCTCCAACTGCAGAAGAAGCTGTAGCAACACTTGTAAACATCGCTTCTCTAGAAAGAGAACAAGAGGGTTTAAGATCTCTTCCTGGACTACTGGCAGAATCCATGGATCTGACTATTGACCAAATTTATGATGGGAACAATAAAGGTGAACTTAAATTTGTAGAGTTAAATGAAAAAATTATAAAGACAGCAAGAGAGTCAATTTTTGCAATGATCAACTCTTTAAAAATTGTTGATGGCAGAGTTTATTTAGAAAAATCACTTCTATCTAAACTGTTTGACTTTCTTAAATTATTTGGTCTAAATTTACCTACTCCATGGCTAAGAATTTGTAGATTAAATGGATTTAATCTAATAAACCAGAAAGAATTAAATAAATTATTTGATTATTTACTTTTCTGCTTGGAACAGGTATGTGCTGACAAAGAAATGGATAGCCTTATTAAAGCATTAGATGGCAATTATGTTTTGCCTGGACCAGGAGGAGACCCTATAAGAAATCCAGGTGTTTTACCTAGCGGTAAAAATATCCATGCACTTGATCCTCAATCAATTCCAACTACAGCAGCAGTCGCTGCGGCCAAGTCTGTGGTTGACAAATTAATTGAAAGACAAAAAGAAGAACAAGGTACTTGGCCCGAAACAATTGCCTGCGTTTTATGGGGTACTGACAACATCAAAACTTATGGGGAATCGCTTGCACAAATCTTATGGTTTGTAGGGGTAAAACCAAAACCTGATTCTGTAGGAAGAATCAATAAATTAGAATTAATCCCATTAGAAGAATTAGGAAGACCAAGAATAGATGTAGTTGTAAACTGTTCAGGGGTATTTAGGGATCTATTTATCAATCAAATGGCATTAATAGATCAAGCAGTTAAATTAGCTGCTGAGGCTGATGAACCTTTGGAATCAAATTTTGTAAGAAAACATTCATTAGAACAAGCAGAAAAAGAAGGCTCTTCAATCAGAGAAGCTTCTGCGAGAGTATTCTCTAATGCAAGTGGTAGCTACAGTTCAAATGTTAATTTGGCAGTAGAAAATTCAACTTGGGAGGAGGAGAATGAATTACAAGAAATGTATTTATCTCGCAAAACATATGCTTTCAATGCCGATAATCCAGGTGAAATGAATCAAAAAAGAGATGTGTTTGAATCAGTAATGAAAACTGCGGATGTAACATTTCAAAACCTTGACTCCTCAGAAATTTCTCTTACAGATGTAAGTCATTATTTTGATTCAGATCCAACCAAATTAATCAAAACACTAAGAGATGATGGAAAAGAACCAAGTAGCTACATAGCAGATACCACTACTTCTAATGCTCAAGTCAGGACACTTGGAGAAACTATTAGATTAGATTCTAGAACAAAACTTCTAAATCCTAAATGGTATGAAGGTATGCTCAAATCTGGTTATGAGGGAGTAAGAGAGCTTTCTAACAGACTTAATTACACTTTGGGTTGGAGTGCTACAAGTGGTCAAGTAGATAATTTTGTATATGAAGAAACTAATGAAACATTTATAAATGACGAAGAGATGAGGAAAAGACTAATGGATCTAAATCCTAATAGTTTTAGAAGAATAGTAGGGACTTTACTAGAAGTTAATGGGCGAGGATATTGGGAAACTTCAGATGAAAACATAGAACAGTTAAAAGAACTTTACCAAGAGGTAGAGGATAAAATTGAAGGAGTAAAAGAATAAGAATTTTTATTGTCTATAAATCCTATCCGCTACTTTTAGAATTTGATAATTCATTTTTACATTATGAACTCTCACAATATCGATATTAAAATTTGAGCAGAGACAGCTTATTGCTAATGTGCCAATATCTCTTTCTTTAGGATTATTCTCATTTAAAATTTGCCCTATAAATCTTTTCCTTGATGCACCAATTAAGATTGGTAATTTTAAGTTTTTTAATACATCTAAGTTTCTTAAAATCTCAAGATTTTGATCTATATCTTTTGAAAAACCAATTCCAGGATCTACAATTATATTTTTCTTAGGTATGTTTTTCTCTAAGGCATTTTTTATCAAAATCTCAAGAGAGGACTTAACATCAGTTAGTACATTATCGTATTTTGAAAGTTCATTCATATTTTTACTATTCCCACGACTATGAGTAATAACGAATGGGCAGTTAAATTTTGAGACAACATCTAAAATTGCTTTATCTCTTCTACCTCCAGTAACATCATTTATCCAATTAGCACCATTTAAAAGTGCTTCGTCAGCAACATCAGCATTAAATGTATCAATAGAAATTAAAATCTCTGGATATTCAGATCTTATTAATTTCAAAAAGGGTATCAACCTTTTTTTTTCTATATTAGATCCAACTTCCTCAGCCCCTGGTCTTGTGCTCTGAGCGCCAAGATCAATAATGTCTACACCATTGCATAAAAAATGTTTAACTTGATCTAAAACCTTTTTTTTAGAGTTTAAATCTCCCCCATCACTAAATGAATCGGGCGTTAAATTAATAACCCCCATAATTGAAGTTTTTTGTCCCCAGCCTTTTGGCCATGGGTTTATCTTATTTGTAATTTGCAATTCTTGCAAAACTATTAGGATCTAAAGAAGCTCCACCAACTAAGACTCCATCAATATCACTCATAGACATTATTTCGTCAATATTATTAGGTTTAACAGATCCTCCATATTGAATAATAACATCATCAAATCCTATTAATTTTCGAATCAAAGCACATATCTTATTAGCATCTTTAGCCTCACATGTTCTACCTGTCCCAATAGCCCAAATTGGCTCATATGCTACCACTAGATTTGATGGGTCTGTATTCTCTAGTCCTTGTTCCACCTGTCTAGTAATAACCCTATCTGCTTCTCCTCTCTCTCTTTGTTCTAATGTTTCTCCAACACAAACTATGGGAGTAAGTCCACTAGATTGAGCAAAAACTGCTCTTTTATTAATTTGTTCATCACTTTCACTAAAATATTTTCTTGGTTCACTGTGACCAACTATTGCATATGAAACCCCATGTTCAAGCAGCATTTTTGGAGATATCTCTGCCGTAAATGCTCCTTCATTTTCCCAATGAATATTTTGGCTGGAAATATCTAAATAGTCAAAGTCAGAATGATTAGAAAAGGTTGAAATAGCAGTAAAAGGTGGTGCAATAACGACCTTACGATCATCCCTAATGTTTTTTATTAAAGGTATGAACTCTTCTAAATAAGATTTAGCTTCAGCACAAGTCATGTGCATTTTCCAATTACCAGCAATTACAGATTTTCTCAAAATATTATCTCCAAGAAAAATATACTAATATAAATTGAGATAAATAAGTCATCTATTCAAAAATTAATTCATTTTTTAGAAACATAACTTTATCTCCTTTATTTAATTTTCTTCCTCTTCTAGTTTCAATTACACCATTAACCTTAACAGCACCAGATTTAATTAAAATTTTTGCCTCTCCACCGGAAGATACCAAATTTTGCCATTTTAAGAATTGATCTAATTTCATTGTTTTGCAAATCCAAAGATATTGATAAAATAGAATAACCAATAAAAATATAATATCTTGCAATTAATACCTTCACTCAGACCATATACAAATAGGTTTATAAAGGGTTTTATATGCATGCTTATTTATGTTGCTTGTTTTCCTTTGTTAGCTTATTTTGCAGGAAATTTAATTCCAGCGATTGGCTCTGGTGATCTTTCAAAGGTTTCTAGCATAATAGTTAAGTCATTATTAGTATTTTTAATTCAGAAAATTGCCCAATTTGGACAGGATGTTTGTATCGCAAAACCATCGCTAGAAATTAGTGAAGTAATGAGAAGAAAATTATTTAGTAAAATTCAGAAAATAGAAATGAATTCTGTTCAAAAGATTTCAGCCGGAGATATTACATATAGACTTACAGAAGATGCAGATAGAGTAAGCGAAGTTATTTATAAAACAGCTCAGGATACTATTCCTTGTACCCTACAATTATTAGCTGTAACACTATATATGTTTTATTTAGATTGGTCGCTCGCATTATCAACGCTTGTATTGGCACCATTAATTATTCTTTCAGTTAATAGTTTCGGAAGAAGAGTTTTATTGGCATCTGAAAAAAGTCAAAAATCAACTAGTGACTTAGCAGGTTTAGTAGGTGAATCAATAAATGGAATGTCAACTATAAGAGCTTTTGCTGCCGAAAATTGGATTGAGAACAGATTTTATAAAAGATTAAGTGCAAATAAAAAAGCAAAATATAAAACATTAAAATTACTTGCATTCCAACATCCAGTTGTGGGCTTTGTAGAAGCATTTGGAATATTAGCAATATTAGGTTTAGGAGCTGCAAGAATTAACCTAGGCCTTCTATCTAGTGAAGAATTTAGTAGTTTCTTTGCTGCAATATTGATGCTTATTGACCCTATAAGCCATATAAGTACAAATTTTAATGACTATAAACAAACTGAAGCATCGATAAAAAGATTGAACAAGATAAATCTAGAACCTATCGAAGATGATAAAGAGAATCTAACAAGAATATCCAATATTCAAGGCAAAATAAGTTTCAAAACAGTTAATTTTGAATACAAAAAAGATAATCAAGTTCTTAAAAATATAAATTTAGAAATTAAAAAAGGAGAAGTTACCGCATTCGTTGGAGTTTCAGGAGCTGGCAAAAGTACAATGCTGTCCCTAATATTAAAATTCATCACCCCAAGTAGTGGAAACATTTTTATTGATGATGTGAATTTAGAATTTTTAAATACAAAAGACATAAGAAGTAATATTGCCCTAGTACAACAACAACCTTTTTTATTTTCTGGAAAAATAATTGATGTTATTAGGATGGGTAGGAGTTTTACTAAAGAAGAAGTAATAAAATCAGCAGTAATAGCAAATGCTCACGACTTCATTCAAAGGCTTCCTGAAAAATATGATACAAACATTACAGAAAGAGGATCAAATTTCTCAGGAGGGCAGATACAAAGAATAGCCATTGCAAGAGCAATATTAGGGAATCCATCAATTCTTCTATTAGATGAAGCTACTAGTGCGTTAGATGCAGAATCAGAATCAGAGGTTCAAGAAGGGTTAAATAGCGCAATGAAGAATAGAACTGTTATTGTAATTGCTCATAGATTAGCCACTACTCAGGAAGCAGATAAAATAGTTGTTTTCGATAATGGCGAAATTATTGAGGTTGGGAAACATCTTGATTTACTTAATAAAGAAGGGATTTATAAAGAATTATGTGAAAAACAATTGATCAAGAAAATATAATTCTATCTTATTTAATAAAAATTAAATCCATGAATGAAAACACTAATGACTCTGCCAACCCAGTGTTAACTTTTGAAGGAAAGAAATATTTTATAAATGAACTTTCTAAAGATATAAAAGAATCTATTAAAGGGTTACAAATAGCGGATACACAACTTAAAATGCATGAAGATACATTGAAATTAATTTCAATCAGTCGCATCTCTTTAGCGAATCAATTACGAGAAAAGCTAAAAAATTTAGAGTAAAATTTTAATAACTATGGATCTCTTGGAGAGAGTATGTATCAATTTTATTATTTCTCAAGGATTTAATCGCTTTAATAGCAGCTTTGGCTCCAGGAATTGTTGTAAAAGTTGGGATATTATATTCTAAAGCAGCACGTCTTAAATATGCATCGTCATGAAGTGCCTGAGAACCTACTGGTGTATTAATTATTAATTGAATAAGTCCAGAACGAATTAGGTCCTCTATATTGGGCCTACCTTCGTGTACTTTTAGCACTTCTTCAACTTTAATACCTAAATCAACCAAATATCCAGCTGTACCTCTAGTTGCAATTAATTTAAATCCTAAAGTTAATAATTCCTTAGCAATTTCTTCAAGATTCTTTTTATCTAAATCATTAGTAGACAAAAAAGCCACTCCCTCAGAAGGAACACCATTTCCTGCTGCAAGTTCCGACTTAGCATAAGCAATTCCAAAATCTTTAGCCAAACCCATTACTTCGCCAGTAGATCTCATTTCAGGACCAAGAAGTGTATCAGATCCAGGAAATCTTTTGAAGGGCAAAACGGCTTCTTTTACAGCCTGATATTTTGGAGTTAGTTCATGTGTAAAATCAACATCTTCTAATGTCAAGCCTTGCATTAATTGAGTAGCTAATTTTGCGATTGGTTTACCAATTGCCTTTGAAACAAATGGGACAGTTCTGGAAGCTCTTGGATTTGCCTCAAGAATAAATAATTTGTTCTCTTCATTATTTAAATTTGTCACCGCAAATTGCAAATTAATTAAACCAACAACATTTAGTCTTTTTGCTATTAATTTGGTCCAGTTTTTTACTGTATCTAGAGTGGATGTTGAAAGAGAAATGGATGGCAAGCAGCAAGCTGAATCACCAGAATGAATCCCTGCAGGTTCAACATGTTCCATTAATCCTGCAATTACAACTGAACCCTCTGAATCACATAAAGCATCAACATCTATCTCGATAGCATTACTCAAATATTGATCAAGAAGGATTGGATGATCAGGCGATACCTTTACAGCCTCAGAGATATATCTCGATAATTCATTCTCATCTTTAACAATTTCCATTGCCCTACCACCTAAAACATAAGAGGGTCTTACAACTAAAGGAAATCCTATATTTTTTGCTACTGTTTGTGCTTCATTTTGATTACGTGCTATACCATTTAAAGGTTGCCTAATATTTAATTCTTTGAGTATTTTTGTAAATTCCTCTCTATCTTCTGCTAAATCGATTGAGATTGGCGAAGTCCCAAGAATTCTTGATCCAGTTCTTACCCCATCATTAGATTTAAGCCATTCAAATAAAGATAATGATAATTTTAGAGGAGTTTGACCTCCAAATTGAACAATCAAACCATAAGGATTTTCAGCTTCTATGATGTTGATCACATCCTCCAAAGTTACAGGCTCAAAATATAAAATATCGCTAGTATCGTAATCTGTAGAAACAGTTTCAGGGTTACTATTAACCATTATTGTTTTATAACCATTTGTTGAAGCTTGATATGAAGCATGACAACAACAATAATCAAATTCTATTCCTTGACCAATCCTGTTTGGACCTCCCCCAAGAATCATAATTTTTCTTGATTTATTATTTTTTGAAATCTCGCTATCAAAAATTTCAGAATTTAAATTAATAAAAGACTCTTCGTAAGTTGAATAATGATAGGGAGTTGAAGATGAGAACTCTGCTGAACAAGTATCAACAGTTTTATAAACTGGCAAAACATTCAAATATTTTCTATACCTTCTAACTTCAAAAAACTCTGAATTGGTTAACTTTGCTATCTGTTGATCAGAGAAGCCTAATTGTTTAGCGTGTAGCATCAAATCTCTATCTAGAGTTTGAAGTTCTTTATCTTTCAAAAAATTATGTTCAAAATCATAGATATTACGTAATTTTTCGATAAACCATAAATCTATATTCGTAATTTCTTGAATATAAGAATTAGTTTTTCCAAGCTGCATAGCTTTTTTAATGAAAAGAATTCTTTCGGATGTAGGGTTTCTTAAAATATTCTGTAAGTCATTCTCATGCAAAGATATATCTAGTGAATCACTTTCCCATCCACAAATACCTACTTCTAGGGACCTTAGTGCTTTCTGAAATGATTCTTCAAAAGAGCGGCCAATTGCCATTGACTCCCCGACGGATTTCATAGCAGTGCTTAAGATGTTTGACGAGCCTTTAAACTTTTCAAAAGCAAATCTAGGAATTTTAGTAACAACGTAATCAATTGACGGTTCAAAACATGCAGGTGTTTTTTTTGTAATGTCATTAATAATCTCATCAAGTGTATAGCCAACAGATAATAAAGCTGCAATCTTAGCTATGGGAAATCCAGTTGCTTTACTTGCCAAGGCAGAGGATCGACTAACACGAGGATTCATTTCTATTACTATTACTTCTCCATTAGTTGGATTTATTGCAAATTGAATATTACTTCCTCCAGTCTCAACTCCTACCTCTCTAATGATTTTCAATGATAAGTCTCTCAATCTCTGATATTCCTTGTCTGTTAAGGTCTGTGCGGGAGCCACAGTAATTGAATCTCCAGTGTGGACACCCATAGGATCTAAATTCTCAATACTGCAAACTATTACTACGTTATCTGCAGTATCTCTCATAACCTCTAATTCAAACTCTTTCCATCCAATAAGTGATTTTTCAATCAATATTTGATTACTAGGACTTTCCTCTAAACCTGTTTTACACAATGCATTAAATTCTTCAAGGTTATAAGCAATCCCTCCTCCAACACCACCCAAAGTGAAAGCTGGCCTTATTATAAGAGGGTAAGAATTAATCTTCTTTGATACCTGTTCAGCTTCAGTTAGATTAGATGCTATACCAGATGGGCATACATTTACATTTATTTTTTCCATTGATTCTTTAAACAATTTTCGATCTTCAGCTTTGTTAATAGCTCTTAAGTCAGCACCAATTAATTCAACATTATTATTTTTTAAAAAATCTGACTCTGATAATTTAACAGCAAGATTCAAAGCGGTTTGACCTCCCATGGTGGGTAGAATTGCATTAGGTTTTTCTCTTAGAATGATCTGAGAAACAATTTCAGGAGTCAACGGTTCAATGTATGTTTTACTTGCGATCTCAGGATCAGTCATTATCGATGCCGGATTTGAATTAATCAGAATGATTTCATAACCAGCTTTTCTTAAAGCTTTGCAAGCCTGAGTACCCGAATAATCGAATTCGCAAGCTTGTCCTATAACTATCGGGCCTGAACCTAGAATAAGAATTCTTTTAAGATCACCTCTTTGAGGCATAATTTAAAAACTTCATTTATTTCATGCTACTTATAAATCATCAGATGTTAATCAAGTTACTTGAAAAGCAACATTTGTTTCTATAGTATTGAAAGAAATTAATTTTTTATGAGCGAACTTCAACGACTTAAAAGTTTGTTGCCTCCAGAGAATGAAAGTTGGGTATTTATTGAACCTGCTGCTGCTATAGATCCACCTTTAATCGCTCTTGAAGAAATTGGTCGAGACGAAGTAGAAATCCAAATTGACTTAGATGAATGGGATAACTTTGCTATAGACCACAGAAATTTATTATTTTGGCACGAGGTAGGGAAAATTCAGAATGACACAATACCCAGAGATGGATGGGAAATGGCTGCTCTCGCAATTGGACTAGGCGGAGCAATAGGGGAGTTATGGGTACAGGATGGATTACTTTTATTACTAGCTCTCGGATTATCAAGTTTTGCAGGGTATAGATTATATATAAAAAATAACTCTGAAAAAAAACTCCAAGATGCTATCTTTGCAGATGAAAGAGCTATTGATCTTGCTTGTAGATTTGGATACAGTATTCCAAATGCTTATAAAAGTCTTGGAGGAGCATTAAAGGAATTAATCGAGAAAACCAGAAAAAAGAAAAAGAGAAGTTTCTTTGAAGATAGATTAGACGCATTAAGAAAAAGTGCAGAAAAAGCTAGATCAGAATTATCTCAACAAGAAGGGTCCGAAAAATCAGTCTCCAGTGAAAATGTATATGGACAATAATAGTTTGGTTTTAATAGCAGCTAAAGCTTGTGATGAAAAAAAGGCTCAAGATATAAAACTTATAAAAATAGATAAAGTTTCTTTCATAAGTGAGTGGATATTAATTGCAGAGGGATTATCAGATGTACAAGTTCGATCTATAACCAACTCTGTTGAAGGAGAGCTGAGAGAGAAAGCTAAAATTGAGCCAATAAGAAGAGAAGGGGTTAATGAGGCAAAATGGGCTTTGCTTGATTATGGTGATTTGATTGTAAATATTTTTCAACCAGACATAAGAAAATATTACGATCTTGAGTCATTTTGGAGTAATGGAGATAATCATTCATTTCCATAATTGTTATTTTATGAACGAATCTAAATGTCCTGTACCTAGAGAACAACAACCCACAAATGAATACATCGAATTATCAAAATCTACCATTTTTTCTTCTCCCAAAACAAAAAAATCATTAGCTCTTTTATTGATTAAATTCTGGATAGGAGCTTTTATTTTGTTTATTGTTATCTCTTCTGGAAGTATATATTTCAGAACATCCATTTTAAAATACTTACTATTAAGTTTTTTTAGCAGCTTATCAATACCCCTCTTAATTTCAATAAGGTTATATCTTGGTTGGAATTATGTATTCAAAAGATTGGTATCAGAAAGAGTAGAGTATGAAGAATCGGGTTGGTATGACGGTCAAGTATGGATAAAGCCAATAGTTTTAAAAGAAAAAGAATCACTTATTGCTTCAATTGAGGTGAAGCCTATTTTAAAAAACTTAATTCAAATTTCTTCTATTATCTCAGTATTAGTTTTAACAGGAATTTTGATTTTCCAATATAACAATTTCTAAATGAGTTCAAACTTCAAAAACCTCTACACATCCAACAATCCTCCTTTACAAGCAACCTTAATGAGAGGGGCAAACATTGAGTCAATACATAAAATTCACGCTGTAATTAGCGATAAAAAAGGGAGGGTTTTAATGTGCGCGGGAAATCCAGAATATAAAAGTTTTATACGGTCAGCATTAAAACCATTTCAGGCAATACCTTTTGTAAGCAGTGGAGCTGCATCAAAAATTAATAATGCTTCAAAATCAATTGCTTTAGCATGCGGTTCACATAGTGGTTCAAAACAGCATTCAAGGGAAGCCTTTAGAATTTTATGGGAATATGACATCGACATTAATAATCTTAAATGTCCAAAGTTAAAAATAAGTGCATTAGAACACAATTGTTCAGGGAAACATGCTGCTTTTCTAGCTACATGCAAAAAATTGAATTGGCCAATTGATAGTTATTTAAAGGGAGATCATCCGCTTCAGATGGAAATATTCAGGATTGTTTCCGAACTACTTGAAATCCCATTATCTGAAATAAAGGCAGAACGTGATGATTGTGGTGCCCCAACTCTTTATTTAAAACTAATAGAAATGTCCAAGTTATATTCAATTCTAAGCAGTTCCGAGAATGCCGAATTAGAGCAAATTAGTAGAGCCATTACAACTAACCCAATAATGATAGGTGATAATAATAAATTTGATACAGAAATAATTAAAGCTTCGCATGGACAAGTTATAGGTAAGGGTGGTGCCGAAGGAATACAGTGTCTATGCAAAGTAAACGAAGGAATAGGACTGGCCTTGAAAGTAGAAGACGGTTCAAAAAGAGCCAAGCATGCTGTTAGTCTTCACTTACTAAAACAGTTAGAGTGGATATCTGACTTAAGAATCCAAGATATTGAAGAAAAGGTATTTAATTTTTCTGAAGGAGTGCGAATTGAAGTTAAAGGTAAATTAAAATTCCAAGAATCCTAAAGAAATAGAAAAAAACCCCTTTGAGATGTATGCTATGTATATGACGCGGGGTAGAGCAGTCTGGTAGCTCGTCGGGCTCATAACCCGAAGGTCGGAAGTTCAAATCTCCCCCCCGCCACCATTTGGAAGCAGCTTTGCAGCTGCTTTTTTAATGATCTCAATTAGTTTCGATTATTAATTAATATTTTTTAAAAAGCCAGGATTTTAATCGTAAAAAAGAGATTATTAAAACTTACTAAATATCCTTTTGCATGGAGAATTTTACATCCACTCTCACTATTAGACCAATAATAATAAAAAATATTCCAATGTAAGAATTCAAAGATAGCTCCAAAATATTCAATCAAGTTTCTAACTAAAATTTTAACTTATAATTCATTTCTATTAAATAGTTTCATAAGGAAGAATTAAAAAACGTAAGATAGTTGGCCCTTTTCCTTTTTGAATAAATGATTTATTAAGGTAGATTAAATCTATTAGTCTAGAAATTCATGCAAAATTTATTACAACGTGATCTTGGTTCAAGCTTATTATCCATAGCCGTGATTCTTGGTTGGTTAGGATTATTTTTTGTCTTTTTGAGATTATTAACACTTGTAATAAAAAGAATTCTTGAAGCAATATTCAAAAAATCTTGAGTTTGAAATAAATCAATAATTAAGAATTAATCACACAATTCTTACCCAAGTAGGTATAATGACCTAAAAATGTCAATTTTAGATAAAGCAAAAATAGGGAATTCCGTTCAAGTTAATTTAGAACTATCAAAGGACAGATTAACTAGAGAAATTATTGATGCTATAAATGTTTCTTCAGTGGCTAAAATTATAGATTTCAGAATAACGGATGGTAAAGGGATTGGAGTAGTCTTGCAATTATTTAATGGAAAAAAACAATGGTTTTTTGAAGATGAAATTGATATTCTCGACGTAAATGGCAATGTGATAAAAAATTTTAATGATACAGAAGAGAACAATAGTTTTAATTTGCATACTTTAAATGAATTGAATTATGAAAACAAAAATAACGTTAGCGAGTTACTTAATCCGATTAACTTTTTTATCTGGCTAGTTTTATCATTTAAAGATAATTTTTAAATCATTCAAAAATTTTTTAAGATTATAATAATTAGATAAATAATTTATATAGAAAGCTAGGAAATCTTATTTTTGAAATGAAAAAAAATATTATAGAAGTAAGAAATTTGTCAAAGTCATTTGATATATCTCTAAAAGAACCTGGATTGAAAGGAACAATTAAACATTTTTTTAGAAGACAAACAAAAAGTTTAGAAGTTATAAAAAATATAAGTTTTGAAATCAAAGAGGGCGAAATTGTAGGTTTACTAGGGGCTAATGGAGCTGGGAAAACAACAATTTTAAAAATGCTTTGTGGCCTAATTTATCCAAGTAAAGGTTCGATTATTGTTTCAGGTGATTTACCTTACAGAAGAAAAGAAAATTTCCTTAAAAATATCACCTTAATAATGGGTCAAAAACAACAATTAATTTGGGATCTACCACCAATTGAATCATTTTATTTGAATGCATCAATATATGACTTGGATAAGTTTGAAGCAAAAAAAAGGATAAAAAAATTATCAGATATGCTTGAAATTGATGAAGAACTATTCATACCTGTTAGAAAACTATCTTTAGGTCAGCGTATGAAGTCAGAATTACTTGCAGCTTTGATACATAAACCAAATATTCTATTTTTAGACGAGCCGACAATTGGTTTAGATATTAATGCACAGAGAAATTTAAGAGGATTCCTTCAAAAATACAATAAAGAGACTAATGCAACAATATGCCTAACGAGCCATTACATGAAAGATATTACATCTCTATGCAAAAGGGTTATATGTGTTCACAACGGATCCATATCTTATGATGGAAAACTTGATCTATTATTAAAAAGGTTATCCCCTGTTAAAGAAATATTAATAGTTTGTCGCTCAGAAAAAGATGCTATTAAATTAGAAAATTCTGGTTTTTCTGTTAAAAACAAAACAAAGAATGAAATCACTATAAAAGTTGAAAATAACTCTATTACTTCTTCACTAAGAACAATCTTAAATAATTTTGATATTGTAGACCTTTATATAAATGAACCTCCTATAGATGAAATTATTGGGAAAATATTAATTAATAAAAATTATGATATCTAATTCGATAAAAAGTAAAATATACACTTTATTTAAGGTCCAATATTCGAATATGTTGGAATATAGAGTTGAGATAGCATTATGGGCCATCTCAGGGATTATTCCTTTTTTCATGTTAAATATATGGACTAACAATAACCTTAATGAATCCATAAACATAAGTGATGTTATGCTTTCTAGGTATTTCTTGTGTGCTTTTTTTGTAAGACAGTTTTCAGTAGTTTGGGTTGTATTTAGTTTTGAAGAAGATTCTCTAATGGGGAAAGTTGCTCCATACTTAATTCAACCTTTGAATCCATTTTTCAGGTATTTTGCACAACATCTTGCAGAACAAATAACAAGATTCCCCTTTGCGATAATAATCGCAATTTTCTTTTTTATATTTAATCCAGAAAGTTTGTGGATTCCCAATTTAGGTATCTTATTCTTATCCACAATATCGACTTTCTTATCTTTCTTAATTCAATTTTTAATTCAATCAATCATTGCATGTCTATGTTTCTGGACAGAAAAAGCATCATCAATCGAAAGATTGTTATTTATCCCAACTTTATTTCTTTCAGGTCTTTTAGCCCCAGTAGTTTCATTTCCCGAATATGTTAAATCTTGGATTTATTTAACTCCTTTTCCATATCTAATAGATTTTCCTGCAAACTTGCTATCTAGTAATGCAACAAATGTTATTGGAGGCTTCAGTATGCAAATTCTATGGATTCTTTTACTTTTTCCAATATTTAAAAAAACATGGTCTGCTGGAATTAAAAAATATTCTGCTATGGGATCATGAATCTAAGAAAATATTTAAAAGTTTATAAAAAATTTTTACATACTTCTTTAGCTTCTGAGTTGGAATATAAAACAAATATATTAATTGATTTAATTACTGCAATTTTGAGTTTAACAGGAAGTATTTTTTTATTATCTATTTTCTTTAAAAACAATGGTATTATTGGAGGCTGGGAATTTGAACAGGCACTTATAATTCAAGGTATTTATACAATTTTGAATGGGATAACCAATACTTGGTTCAATCCTAATCTTACAGAAATAGTTAAACATATAAGAGAAGGAACTTTAGATTTTGTCCTTTTAAAACCTATAGATAGTCAATTTTTTATCTCCCTAAAAAAAATAAACCCTTCTGGCTTTTTAGAAATAATGCTTGGATTTTTCTTATTGATATACTGCATTAGAATCAATCAAATAAATTTAAACTTAAGTTTCCTTACTTTATGTTTGATTACGATAATCTGCTCAATATCTATTTTATATAGTTTATGGTTTTTTATTTCTACTACTACTATTTGGTTTGTTAAGACATGGAATGCTACAGAAGTATTAAGATCGTTCCTTTACATTGGAAGATTCCCTCTGAATTCTTTTTCCTTTTCTCTAAGAATATTTTTTAGTGTGATCATTCCTATTGCATTTATAACGACAATCCCTTCTGAAGTTTTCCTAGGTCTTTCACAAATATGGAAAATATTGCTAGAAATTATTGTGGCTATGCTATTTCTTTTTTCTTCTAGAAAGTTCTGGTTATATGCATTGAAATTCTATTCATCAGCTTCTAGCTAAATATTATTTAACAATCTTATTACTGCAGAATTCCCAAATTTTTTGTTTACTTTTCAGATTAGAGAGCCTAGATAATTTCTTAAAATTAGATGAAGATTTTTCAACAGATAAAAGCCTACAGTTGTAGTCAATTAGATAATTTCTTGAAATAATTCTTAATTTGAGTGTGACTTCACAAAGAATAATAACTATTGCAATATTAAAAACAGTCCTAAAAATATGTAAAATTGACTTTGAATAGTTTTCATTTTCAGTTTTCAATTCAAGCTTCATTATTTCACTATATGCTGAGGGCATTTAATAGCAGCGATAGCAACAGCTGTAACTTTAAAATTTTCTGACTTCTCAATAACCTCCTTAACTTCTAACGGTCCAAATTTATTGCTTGCATCACTGTAAGAAAGAAGTAAAGATTTATAATTATCATGACCTAAATCTCTATATTCACAGAAATTATCTCCAACATAATTTAAAAGAGTTAGTAATGTTAATTCAATCATTAAAGCTTTTTAACTAACAAAGTTCTTACGAATAATATAATGCATGAAATTTTTTACAAGTTTAATTATTAAAAACACTTGAAATCTTGAAATCTTGAAATCTTGAAATAAGAAGTTTATTAATAAATCATAAAAATACAAAATTATTTCTGTATGGCAAGGCTTACATAGATAAAAAATAACCATAGCACTACCTGTAGTGTTTTACCTACATTCAATTTGCACTACAGATAGGGGGT
>QCNH01000008.1 GCA_003213275.1 Prochlorococcus sp. AG-424-M03
ATTCTTAGAAATTATCAAGGCAAACGGATGAGTAGCATCAACAACGCATTTGATTTTATTTTTTTTTATGAAATTAATAATTTCATCTTTATTTTTTAATTTACCCGTAATGATATGTAACTTTGGATTTTTAATATAAGCTTGCCCAGCTTTATAAGTTAAAACACTTGCAAAAACTGAATAGTTAAGTTCAAGAAGTCTATTCGCTATTACAGGTCCATCCGAAGTTCCTGATAGGATCCAAACATTTTCATGGCAATTTTCTTGATTCTGCATCAATATATCCTTAATTAAATAGAAAGTAATGAATCATTGTTTAATTCAAGCGGTAATTAATAGCGCCCCCCAAATGAGGTATACCAAAGAGAACCAAACTCCAATTGCAGAAATGATTGTTAATTTTAAAGGATTACGTAGTGAAGATCCAGTTAGACAACTAAAGATTTTAGGATGGGGCAATATTGCCCAAGAGATGATAGACGAACTAAAGGAAGGGCAACATATTATTATTGAGGGACGTCTTAAAATGAATTCTGTCACTAGAAAAGACGGGACAAAAGAAAAACAGCCAGAACTAACAGCATCAAAAATTCATCAAATAGCGCCAGTTGAAGTTATTAAATCTGATCAAATAGAAAATAGTGAGTCAGCTGATAAAAGAGAAAACACAAAAAACTCTAGTTGGGATAGTTCACCTTTAGTGCCAGAAGTTGATGAGATACCTTTTTAAGTCAAATATCAACATTATTTTCCTGAACACTTATAATTAACTTGCTTATTTTTCTTTCAAGAGCTGCAAGTTGGCTTCTAATTTCTGGCCATTTACCTTTATCAAGATTTTCTAAGAGCCATGCTCTATCTTGATCAAGTTTTAAAATCAATTCGTCTTGATTGGCAGTATTAGGATCTTGCATAATACTTGTTAGAACATTATAAAATCATTCTACTAAATCAAAATGAAGAAATACTTATCGCCTGGAAACTTAATTGTAACCACTGGAGGTATATTAGCTTTTGTTGGAATGACTGCTTATTTTACTGACTCAGTAAACTTAAGTGTACCTACTTTTTTTTATGGAGTACCTATTTTTCTAATTGGATTAGGTTTAAAGACTTCAGAAATACCTCCTGTAGAATTGTTTGACAATGAAAATTTTGAGTCAAATAGATTTAATAGACCAAAAGAATTAACGGCTCTAGTCAAAGATGTCACACGATGGAGGTATGGGATAAAAGCTCATCTTGAATCTTCATTAGAATCTTTAAATTTGTGGGACGAGGATAATCCACCTCAACTCAAAGAAATTGAGGAGATTACAAAGGAAGAGAAAAATGGTCTAAGAATGCGTTTTGAATTAAATGCTGTCCCTCTAGAAAAATGGATTGAGAAACAAGAACGATTAAACAGGTTTTTCGTAAAAGGTCTTGAATCAGAATTTATTATCGACGATAATAAAAAAGAATTTGATTTTATTCTTTTTTATTAAATATAAGATTATATTTGTAAAAACCTAATTTCCTAATTCAATTAAGTTTTAATAAATTTTATAATGAACGATTCTCAAAGAGTATCAATATTAAGCGAAGCACTTCCATATATACAAAGTTTCTCAGGTAGAAAAATTGTTATCAAGTATGGAGGTTCTGTCATGGAGGAGGCCCATTTAAAAAAGGCTTTTTTTAGAGATATAGCACTTTTATCAAGCGTAGGAGTTTGCCCGGTAGTAATTCATGGAGGAGGGCCTGAAATTAATAATTGGTTAAACAAATTAGAAATATCTCCTAAATTTGAAAATGGATTAAGAATTACTGATCAGAAAACAATGGATATTGTCGAAATGGTTTTAATGGGCAGGGTTAACAAACAAATTGTAAGAGGTATTAATAAAACTGGATCCCTAGCTGTAGGGATATCGGGTCTTGATGGGAACTTAATCCAATCCAGAGAATTAGGAGATGGGAGCCATGGCTTGGTTGGAGAAGTCACTAAAATCAATCCTGAATTATTAGAACCTCTTATTTCTAAAGGTTATATTCCTGTTATTTCTAGTATTGGATCTACCATAGAGGGTATTTCTCATAACATTAACGCAGACTTTGTCGCTGGAGAAATTGCTGCCGCAATAAATGCAGAAAAACTTATACTTCTTACTGATACTCAGGGAATTTTAGAAGAAAAAGATAACAGAAACAGCCTTTTTGAAAAAATCAATCTTAAAGAAGCAAGGGATCTTATTGATAAGAAAATTGTCACTGAAGGTATGATTCCAAAGACAGAATGCTGTATTAGAGCTTTAGCTCAAGGAGTCAAAGCAGCTCACATCATTGATGGAAGAATAGAACATTCATTACTTCTTGAGATTTTTACTAATTCTGGAATTGGCACAATGATAGTTGCCTAACTTATGCAAAGTTATGAGCAAGTTTTAGAGACAGTAGAAATTGCTTTAGCTAAAGGTGAGTATCATTATTGCATTGAATTTCTTTTGCCCATAATCGAATCATTTCCTTTATCAAGTAAAGAAGGAGTCAATTTAAGAACAATTTTAATTACTGCCCTTTGTGGTATCAATAAAAAAGAGGACGCAAAAAGGTTTTGCAAAGAACTTCTCAAATCTTACGATAATAAAACTAGAGAAAATGCAAAATATTTGATGGAAGTTATAGATTCTCCTGATATCAAAAAACCAAAAGATTGGAATGTAGAATTTGAAAGCGATCCATCACTAAATAAAAATTCTCTTCACTCATTACGCAAAAAAAGAAAAATAGTGGAGGAAAAAAAATTTATCAATGTTACGAATACTCCAACTGGCGAAACTAAACCTTTTCAGAAGGGGTTTTCACTGATCATTCTTATAATATTATTATTATTAATTCCACTCCTAAGTGGCTGCGTTAAAGTTGAGAATTCTCTTGATCTTCGTGAACTTGATTCAATAACTAATAATCTTGTTATAGAAAGTAAATACATTAAAAAATTCCCTTGGCAGCTAAAATTTGAAGAGAAAATTAAAGATATTTTTCCTGATGCAGAAATTATACAAAAAGAATCCAGTTTTTCTCTTAAAAATAAAAATCTCAATCTAGAAGATACCAAGAAAGTTCTTAGAATAATAAGTAATACTGCCGGAGAGTTCGAGGGGGGATTAACAAATATACAAATCCATACTACTCAAAAAAACTTCATCTTTTTTAAAAAATTTTTTTATAAGGTAGATTTAGATCTCAACTCTGTTCAAGACATTGATAATTTAGAACTTATTTTCAAAATCATTCCCCCAAATAAAGCGACCCTTACTGGTAAAAAGAACTCGAATTTAGAAATCACAAAAAATCAAATAATTTGGGAATTACATCCTGGGCAGGTAAATAGTCTCGAATTCTCTTTCTGGAGCTGGAACAAATTATTGATTGGGATATCGGTTATTTTAATAATAATATCATTAGCTTATTCATTAAGATTCTATAGATTTAAGTTAGGGACTAATTTGCCTCAACTTCCATCAAAATAATTACAACTCTGCCGGATTAACATCAATTGTTAAAAAAACATTTTTAGGAACTAGTTTCCATAATAATGACTTATCTGGCAAAGGTATTTTTGAACCTTCAGGACCATGGATTAAGATCTGCCATCTAAATTTTTTCCCAACTTTTGAAATTAAGCTAGGAGCAGGGCCTATTAATTTCCAATTATTTTGCTCACAAAAAATTAGCAGATATTTTGCTAATTTGATTGCACTTGATTCTGTTAGTTCATAATCTTCCCCTGATAACTTTAAGAGGCAAATCTCGCAAAATGGGAATAAATTGGCATCTTTTCTCAATTTCGAATTTTCAATCAAAAATCTTTCGTAATTTCGTTTCTGAAGATAAGAAATCACAGGATTATTTGGTTTATATGTTTGAAAAATAACTTTTCCTTTTTTTTGAGCTCTCCCTGCTCTTCCAGCCAATTGTAAAAATAATTGCAATGATTTTTCTTCTGCCGAAATATCTGGACGATGAAGCAATCCATCTGCCGCGATCACTACTGAAAGAGTAATATTGGGTATATCGATTCCTTTTGCCAACATTTGAGTTCCTACAAGAATGTCGGCATCCCCCTTAGAAAACTTGGAAAGAATATCTCTATGACCATCCTTACCTGAGGTTGTATCTCTATCAAATCGAAGTACTCTTAATTCAGGAAATTCTTCATTTAAAAACTCTATAACTCTTTGGGTCCCTATCCCAAAAGGCTTGAAGGCATTTGAATTACAATCTGGACAATGATTAATAATTCTCGATTTATGATCACACCAATGACAATTTAACCATTTTTTTCCTTTTGAACCTAGATGTACCGATAAAGGAATATCACAGTTTGGACAATTTATTAAATATCCGCAATTTCTACAACTTAAAAAACCACTATACCCCCTCCTAGGGATCAAAATTATTGCCTGCTCATTCTTTAAGCGTAGTTGGGGAAGCAATTCTAATAACTCACCAGATAAAATCTTCATATTTCCCTTCTTAAATTCATCCCGCATATCAATAATTCTTATTTCAGGCACCTCTTGGCTAGATATTCTATGAATCATTCGTACTAATTTGAAATTCTTTTCATAAATACACTTTTTCCAAGTCTTCATTGATGGGGTTGCACTTCCAAAAATTAGCTTTGCGGAGTTCCTTTTTACTATTTCAATAGCAACCTCTCTTGCGTCATAACAAGGCATAGGGCTATCTTGTTTATATGAAACATCATGTTCTTCATCCATTATTATTAATCCTAGATTTTTAATTGGAAGAAATACTGCAGATCTTGTTCCTATTACTATTAGAGGTTTATTAGCATTGATGATTTTGTTCCAAACTAAAGTTCTATGACTAGAAGAACAGTTACTATGATATTCGTAAACAACATTATTAAATCGCATACTAAACCTATCAATAAGTTGAGGAATTAGACCAATTTCTGGGGCAAGTATCAAACAACTTTTTTTCTTCAGTAATTGATCTTCAGAAATTCGCATATAAACTTCTGTTTTACCTGAACCTGTTTCACCCCATAGAAGTAACGCATCTCCAGGTTTCATTGCTTGAAATTCTTGAAATGCAGTTTTTTGCTCATTTGTCAGATTTGGTTTTTTCGTGGCAATTTGATTATTCAAAAAAGAATTTAATTTAGTATTTATTGTTTTTTTTCTTTTAGATTTAACCAGGTAATTTTTACTAACTAGTGAGTTAATGAGAGTGTAATTAAAACCAGACTTTACTAATTCACTTTGCCAATTACCTTTTTCGGTCAAAGTATTTATTAATAAAAATTCTTTATTAGTCAATTCATTTTTTTTTAAATTTAATTCTTTCTTGATTTCAATCCATATTTGCTCTTTTAAGTCTTGAGAAATTTTCTTATGTTTACCAATCCAACCTGGAGGGAATGCCGTCTTAAACATTTTCAAATTACTAACCATATAAAAAGAAGCCAGCGCCTCTATCAACTTTCTCCAACGGTCATCAAAAATTTGTTTTTGTAAGATACCTTCAACAAACAAATATTTTATACTTGTTCTTTCAATAATATTTTCTTCATCTTTATTAATACTCAAGAAGTTTTCTTTTGAGATTACCAACCCATTCAACAATCTCCCTCTAAGTGTCACAATTACAATATCCCCAACCTCTACGCCAAGATTCTTACCATCTAAATAGTAAAAGCTATCACTATTACTGCCTATATCAAGCAAAACCTCTAATTTATAAGAGATATTTGATGATTGATTACTTGCCGGCTTCAAAACTTTTTCTTAGTATTGGATTGTTGAACATTCCACAAAGTGTTTTTTGCACATTGTAAGTATCCTGCTCTTAAGGGAGACATGAAGCCTGGATCATTGAGTGAAAATTCAAAAAACTGATCTGCCTGTCTGAGAAATCCCAAGACTTTTTACTTTAGGTAATCTATAGCACTATTAAAATTTTTCAACAATTGGGGGGGACTTTTTTATTCATATTTGATAGAAAAAGTTCTATTAAACATTAAGGCAAACATTACTACTAAATGTACAAATTAGCCCTAAATAAAATTTTATCTAGTTAAATTCACCGTAGAAAGGAGTCCATTATGTGTCCAGTCGCAGCAGAATCGAAGAATTCTAAGCCTAGTTCCCAAAAAAAGATTAATAAAAAAATTAGTCCTAATTTAGAACCAGTAGTTGAAGAAGATAGTAATAGCAATAGTCAAAATCTCCAGGCTGCTTCTAATATAAAAGAAAATAACATAGAAAATAATAATGAATTTAGTGATTCTGAAGAAGAAGATAAAGGTCTTGGGAATATAAAGCTTGGCCCAAAAGGTATATACACTGAAGATTCAATAAGAGTTTATCTACAAGAAATTGGAAGAATTAGACTTTTAAGACCAGATGAAGAGATTGAACTTGCAAGAAAAATTGCTGACTTACTTAAATTAGAAGAACTCGCTACTCAATACGAGTCAGAAAAGGGGCATTTCCCATCTGTTAGAGAATGGGCAGAATTAATAGACATGCCTCTTTCTAAATTCAGAAGAAGGCTTCTTCTAGGAAGAAGAGCTAAAGAAAAAATGGTTCAATCAAATTTAAGATTAGTTGTTTCCATTGCAAAAAAATATATGAATAGAGGTTTATCATTTCAAGATTTAATACAAGAAGGCAGTTTAGGTCTTATTAGGGCAGCTGAAAAATTTGACCATGAGAAAGGTTACAAGTTCTCTACTTATGCTACTTGGTGGATTCGTCAAGCCATTACCAGAGCAATCGCAGATCAAAGCAGGACTATTAGATTACCAGTTCACTTATACGAAACAATATCCAGAATTAAAAAAACCACGAAAGTTCTAAGCCAAGAATTCGGAAGAAAACCAAGTGAAGAAGAAATAGCTGAAAGTATGGAAATGACAATTGAAAAATTAAGATTTATCGCTAAAAGTGCTCAGCTCCCTATTTCTCTAGAAACTCCAATTGGTAAAGAAGAAGACTCAAGACTTGGAGACTTCATAGAGGCTGATATAGAAAATCCAGAGCAAGATGTTTCTAAAACTTTGTTAAGAGAAGATTTAGAAGGAGTCTTAGCGACTCTAAGTCCAAGGGAACGAGATGTTTTAAGGTTGAGATATGGAATTGATGATGGAAGAATGAAAACTCTTGAAGAAATTGGACAGATTTTTGATGTAACAAGAGAAAGAATTAGACAAATAGAAGCAAAAGCCCTTAGAAAACTAAGACATCCAAATCGAAATGGGGTTTTAAAAGAATATATAAAATAAAAAAAGTTAAATATAATTTTCAGCTGGGAAAAGTTGCAGAAGAATATCTTAAAATAGTTTCGACTTAATTTTAATCCAAACTTAAAAATAATATTTAATGACTAATTTTAAACTGAAAATAGCTAGTAGAAGAAGTAAACTAGCCATGGTCCAAACTTTATGGGTTAAAGATCAACTAGAAAAAAATATTCCCAATTTAGAGGTATCCATAGAAGCTATGGCCACTCAAGGTGACAAAATTCTTGATGTAGCCTTAGCCAAAATAGGTGACAAAGGCTTATTTACAAAAGAACTTGAAGCTCAAATGCTTTTAGGCCAGGCAGATATAGCAGTACATTCTCTAAAAGACTTACCAACAAATTTACCAAATGGTCTTAAATTAGGATGTATCACAAAAAGAGAAGACCCTGCAGATGCTTTAGTAATAAGCAAAAATAATGATATTTATAAATTAGAGACCTTACCTGCCGGTTCGATTGTTGGTACAAGCTCGCTAAGAAGACTTGCACAACTAAAAAATAAGTACCCACATCTTAATTTCAAGGATATAAGGGGAAATGTTATTACAAGAATAGAAAAATTAGATGCTGGAGAATTTGATTGCATTATTCTTGCTGCAGCTGGTTTAAAAAGATTGGGATTTGGATCAAGAATTCACCAGATTATTCCAAATGAAATTTCCCTTCACGCAGTTGGTCAGGGTGCATTAGGAATTGAATGTAAATCTGATGATAAAAAAGTTTTAGAAATTATAAATGTCTTAGAAGATAAACCCACTAGTCAAAGATGTCTAGCAGAAAGGGCATTTCTAAGAGAACTTGAAGGTGGATGCCAAGTTCCAATAGGTGTGAATAGTAGTATTAATAATGAACAACTTTCCCTTACAGGTATGGTAGCCTCTCTTGATGGAAAAAGGCTGATTAAAGATCAATATATAGGTAATATTAATGATCCTGAACAAGTAGGGAAAGAACTAGCTAAAAAACTAAAGCTACAAGGTGCTGACGAAATACTTAGCGAAATATTTGAACAATTTAGGGAAAAATAAAAATATTTAATTTACTAAATTAGGATCAATTTCTTTTTTATATCTCTCTTCACAATCTTTGATCACTTTAACAGCTTCTTCTATCCCAAAAAAACCATTTACTGTACATGTTCCTGGCTTTTTCAGATCTTTATAGTGTTCCCAATAATACTTTGTTTCTTTTAGCCAATGCTCTCCAAGGTCTTGGAAACTTAAAATATGATCCATTCTTTTATCATCTGCCAAAACTGCTATTACCTTATCATCAACCTCTCCTCCATCATCAAATTTCATTACTCCAATAATCCTTGCCTCCACGATAGATCCAGGTATCAATGGCTCAGTTACCCCAACAATTTCAACATCAAGTGGATCTCCATCTTCATCCCATGTCCTAGGTATACATCCATAAGCAAAGGGATAAGCAAGAGAAGAATAACCCACCCTGTCAAGCTTGAGATGACCCGTTTCTGTAATTAATTCATATTTATTTATGGTATTAGAATTCAATTCAACAATTGTATTAACGATTGAATTTGAGCTATCAGTGAAAGCATTAAGTATATGCAATAGATTTGGGGTAACTCTACTTGGGGGTTGATTAAGATTTGCCATCAAAAAATTATTTTTATTTATCTTACATCCTCGCACTAAACGAAATTCTTTAAAAGTAATGTTTCAGCAAAAATCATTTATTTTAGACCTTAAATGGTTAATAAAATATTGAGGTGATAGTTCTTCATAAGTGACATTTCTTACCAATTCCATAGAATTAACTGATCTACCATATTTATGGATATTATTTTTCAACCAAAAGATGATTTTTTGATATTCTCCATTTTCAATCAAATTATCAATCAAACCAATTTCCCTTTGCATTTGAGTAGATATTTGTGCACTTATAAGATGTCCTAAAAGATATGAGGGGAAGTATCCAAATGCCCCTTCACTCCAGTGAACATCCTGAAGGCAACCCTCTGAATCATTAGTTGGTTTTATTCCTAAAAGTTGATCATATCTTTTATTCCATTCGTATGGGATTTCCTTGGCTGGCAAGCCTCCTTCAATTAAATCTATTTCAAGTTCAGTTCTAATTAAAATGTGTAAACCATAGGTCAATTCATCTGCCTCAACCCTATTTAAACCTGCTTCCAAATGATTAATAGATTTCCAGAGTTCTAAATAATTATTAAGTGAACATCCAGCTGAAACAAAATTTTTGAAAAATCTTTTTGAAAAAGATTTAGATTTAACTATTCTATTTTCCCAAAATAAAGATTGACTTTCATGAATACCCATAGATGTTGCTTGACCTAAAGGCCAAGCAAACCATTGATGGCTTTTAGATGGTAGACCCTGTTCATAAATTGAATGCCCCCACTCATGTGCGGTTGCCAAAAAACTTGATAATGGTTCACCTTCAATAATTCTTGTAGTAATCCTATAGTCTTGAGGTCCCAATGTAATCGAAAAAGGATGCGGAGATTTTCCAACAATAACGAGATCTTTATCTCTTCCAAACTCATCTAGTAATTTAGAACATAGATTTTGTTGTGATTCTGAACTTAAATCCCAATGATTTTTTTTTGACTGTTTAATTCCGCTAATCAATTCTGGGATAGTTTCTTTCAATGGTTTAAACATTTTATTCAACCACTTCAAAGTCAATTCAGGCTCAAAAGGTTGGGCTAGAGTCTCCCATGGTGAATATTTATGAGATATTTGTTTTGCCTCTTCAATCCGTAATTTGACTAATTCTTCAAAGAATGGCAGAAAAATTTTAAAATCTGATTTTTGCTTAGCTTCTTGCCAGCTTTCATAGCCTTTAGATTTTGCCTTTGCTAAAGACTCAACTAATTTAGGATCTAAATTTCTTTCTCTATTAAATTCCTTTATTAATAGATCTATATTTCTTTCTTTATCTCTAATTAAAATTTGATTATCAGAATTTTGTTCCGTATCTAATAATTCATTTTTAGCAGATTGTATTAAATGAGAAAACTCTTCAGAGGAATTTCTTTTATGTAATACTTTTGCAATATAGGTAAGTTGTTCAGACCTCCAAGATGCCCCTTTCTTTGGCATCCCAGTATTCTGATCCCAATAAAGTGCATTCTGGATTGAACCTAATATTTGAGTCTCTTTAAGATAAGCCCCTAGCTTATTCCATTGAATTTCGGCCAAAAATTTAAATTTAATCTATTTTATTTTAAGATAAAAACTTAAATGCTTGAAGAAAAACATACATTGTTTCCCCATAATAGAATATTAAATAGATAGTTTTTGACTTACATGGAACAAATATTTTCTAAATTAGAGTTTTTAACCAATGGCGAGGGTTTTGTTAATATCACAGATGATTTAAATTTTTTTATTGAGAAAAATAATTTTGATTCAGGAATTTGCAATTTAACTTCACTTCATACCAGTTGCAGCTTAACTATTAATGAGAATGCTGATCCGAATGTCCTAAGGGACTTAAAAAAATATATGCAATCTATAGTTCCATATGAGTCCTATTTAACATTATCAAAAAATAGAGAAGAAATTTTCTATAAACATTATCAAGAAGGATCTGACGATATGCCAGCACATATTAAAACATCCTTAACAAACACTTGTTTATCTTTGAGTTTTCAAGAAGGTAAAATTTTGCTTGGCACATGGCAAGCAGTTTATTTATGGGAACATAGATTTGATCAAAAAGATAGAATTATAAATGTACATATAATTGGTGAGAAAAAGCAAAATAAATATAATGTAATAAACTCACACTAATTATTTAATGGAACCTTACCTTTTACAAAATGGGGAATTGAAAGAATTAGTTTTTAAAATACCTGGCTGGGAAATTAATCCTAAACTAATCCAAAGAGAATTTAACTTCGCCAATTTTATTGAAGCCTTCTCTTTTATGACTAAAGTTGCTTTAATTTGCGAGAAATACAACCACCACCCTAACTGGGAAAATGTTTATTCAAAAGTAATAATTAGATTAAATACACATGATTTGGGAGGTATTACAAATATGGATCAAACATTAGCTTTGGAAATCAATAAAATTTTCGATAATTAAAATTACAAATATATTTTTTTTAAAGAATTCGTCAAAATGTCCAAAAAGTTATTACCAGTTACCATTATTAGTGGATTTTTAGGTTCTGGCAAAACCACACTTCTAAACCATATATTAAAAAATCAAGTTGGCATTAAAACAGCTGTTTTAGTTAATGAATTTGGAGAGATTGGCATAGATAATGACTTAATAATAAAAGGCTCAGAAGATATGATCGAATTAAACAATGGATGTATATGTTGCTCGATAAATGGCGAATTATTAAATACAGTATCCAAAGTTTTAGAAAGATCTGAAAAAATAGACTATTTAGTTGTTGAGACAACTGGGCTAGCAGATCCATTACCAGTAGCCATGACATTTGCGGCTGGTGATCTTAGAGAAAAAGTAAGACTAGATTCGATAATAACTGTTATTGATGGAGAAAATTTTGATTTTAAAATTAAAAATACAAGTGTCGCCTACTCTCAAATTTTATACGGAGATATCCTCCTTCTAAATAAATGTGATTTAGTGGATGAAGAACAATTAAAAAAAATAGAAAAGTTTATACATAACATAAAAAAAGAACCAAGGATCTTGAGATCAATCAATAGTAAAGTCGGATTACAAGCAATAATGAGTGTAGGTCTATTTGAAACAGATACTTTCCAATTTGAAAAGAGGGAGGGGGATGTAGAAGACAATTCACACGATCATTCCTCTCATTCACACGATCATTCTTCTCATTCACACGATCATTCTTCTCATTCACACGATCATTCCTCTCATTCACACGATCTAATTAATAGTATCGAAGGTTTTACATCAATTTCTTATGAGACATTTGAACCATTTTCCCTTAGGAAGTTTCAATATTTCTTAGATAATCAAATATCACAAAATGTATTTAGAGCAAAAGGAATCTTATGGTTTATGGAAAGCGAAAGAAAACACATTTTTCACTTATCGGGGAAACGGTTTTCTCTAGATGATGAAGAATGGACAAAAGAAAAATCTAACAAGATAGTATTAATCGGGAAAAACTTAGATCATCAAACTATTAAGAATCAACTTTCTTCCTGTAGATTTAATACAAATTAGAGTACATAATAAGGTTTAAGCAATTTTTGAAAATACTTATTAAAGAATTTAAAAAAGCAGTAAGGGAATTAAAACCTTTTTATATCTCTTCGTTTATAGTTGCACTTTTAGTAATTATACCCATTTCCAATTTTCTTCTAGAAGGAATTAAATATGTTTTAGGTGGGAACTTTTCATTAGGAATTGCAGGAAGAGAAGAGGTAATAGGCACGCTAAAAATTTTAGCGCTGACAAGTTTATTTGGAGGGGGTTTAGGGACCTTAAATGGATGGTTACTTTCAAATTGTGATTTTAGATTCAGGAAAGTTCTACGTATTTGTCAGCTAATTCCACTTGCTGCTCCAGCATATCTAATAACAGCTGTTTTGCAGGATTTAGGAAGTATTTTTGGGTATCAAGTAACTGGTTTATGGTGGGGGGTTTTAATACTTTCAATTTCTACTTATCCTTATGTATACATTCTTGCTAACGAAAGTTTTAACAAATTTGGAGTTAATCAAATAAATGCTAGTAGAGGATTAGGAGTTGGGCCTTGGAGGAGCTTCTTTAAAGTCGCTTTCCCAATGGCATTACCAGCGCTAATAACAGGAATAAGTTTAATGTGCATGGAAGTAATGAATGAATTAGGTACATTTGAATTGTTAAATATTCCAAGTATTTCTTCTGGAATAGCTGAAAATTGGATTTTTGAGGGTAATCCCAAAAGTGCTATTGGATTATCTTTGGTAGCCTTATTAATAATTTTCACTTTAATTATTTTTGAAAAATTCTCAAGAAGAAAATCAAAGAGGTGGAGTGACAATCCTGCCTCACAAGATTCACAAGGATGGGAATTAAAAAATTATAGAGCTTTTTTTGCAATCCTCATATCCTTATTCCCTCCAATTTTTTCTTTTGGAATTCCATCATTTTGGGTTCTAATAAATATTGATCAAATCCAAAAAGGCTTATCTATAGAATTGCTTTCACTATCATTAAGGACTATTAGCCTTGGTCTTTTTACTGCATTAATAACGATGCTTTTTTCTTTAATACTTTCTTTATCTAGCCGTCAAAATAAAAGCTTATTACTAAAACTCACTACAAATCTTGCAGGAATAGGTTACGCGATCCCAGGAACAGTATTAGCTCTATCTTTAATAAGCATTTCTTCGTCAAAATTCAAATTCATGGCTATTGGCTTACTAATTTGGGGTTACCTTGTCCGATTTCTGACTATTTCAAAAGGTTCTATTGACTCAAGTCTTGAAAGAATTTCTCCTAGTCTGGATGAGGCTGCACTAGGACTAGGTGAGAACTGGCTGGGAATTATAAAAAGGATTCATTTACCTTTACTACAAGGTCCAATATTTGTTGGCTCACTTTTAGTTTTTGTAGACACTATAAAAGAATTACCCATTACATTTCTTTTAAGACCATTCGATTTCGATACATTATCCGTGAGAATATATCAATATGCCGGAGATGAAAGAATGATCGAGGCAATATTACCGGCAATTTTTATCATGACTTTAGGACTTATTGCATCGATTACATTGATACCGAGTTTAGAAAAAAAAAATTAAATTCTTTTTATCAGTTTTCTAATCAAAAAAGGGAAGCTTAAGAAGAAATCTGCCAATGTAGAAATAAACCTAAAATAAATTAAGCTTACAAGAATTGTATTTTGAGGAATATTTCTGCCAACAAGAAAAAGGAAACAAGCTTCAAAAACGCCAACTCCACTAGGAGCTGCTGGGATTATCAAACCTATAGACCATGACAAAGAAAAGATTACTAATAAGAAAACGATGTTGAGTGTATTATTCGTATAAAAAGTAGTTAAGCAAATATAAAACCCAATAAATTTAGATATTACAAAACCAATTTCAAGTAAAAATGCTTTGGTAGGAAAAAAAGAAATAATATTTATTCTCTTTTCAAATTGATCCTTTAACTTTACAAGTCTCAAGACTTGAAATACTTTTCCTTTAAGAGACTCTAATCTTTTTAATAAAAGGTAAATTAATTTCCTATTGAGGAATACTAAAGGCAAAATAAAAAAAAAGTATACAGGTGAAAAAATTACTCCCAGAGATACCAACAGACAAGATCCACTCAACATAAAATAAGGTTCTATTAAGGTCGAATAAAAAGCAATCTGAGGATTACTTATTTTTTGTATAAAATTAAATCTTTCAACAAAATGCCAAATTCCACCTGGAACGTATTTAAGAATATTAGTTAGAACATAAAAAGATACTAGATTATTTCTTTTACATTCTTTCCCGAACCAATTAACTATATATTTCCATGAGTAAGCGTTCAGAAAAATACTTAAAACACAAAATAAAAAAGATAGAGATAGATTAATTCCATTTTTTTCTAAATTGATATCAAAAGAAATTTGATCAAAATTATAAAAAAAATAAATGAAAAAATATAACAAGCTTGATATAAAGAAAATACTCTTTAAGCAACTAAAATTAATTTTCTTAAAAAATTCCCAAGATAATTGATTACTTATATTTAATTTCATTTCCAGTTTTCGAAAGCTTTAAATTTTGTACTTGATTCTTCTATTATTTTTCTTATTTCTTCAGTTGATTTTTTATAGTCTAGTTTTAACCTCAAAACTTCGTCATTTTCTGGTTTCATAGTGATTGATCCATCTGGTTTTAAAGTCTGTTTAACTTTTATTTTTCCAAAAGTCGTTGAACATTCTCCTCTTCTTCTAAGTAATATCCACCTAGATTGGATCCTTTCACGAACTCCGATGGTATTGGAATAATCAAACCATAATCTCCTAAAGTATTCTCTTTTGTCTTTTGGTAAGATTGCTTGAATAGAAAATCCAATTCTATTTTTTTTCATGTTAATAGCTTGATAAGAAACGTCGTAAGCTCCCTCATTTCTCAGTTGTTCTACAAAATTTGATATATCTTCAGGCGTTTGATCATCAATCCATGCTTCTTGAACAGATATCTCTTCATACTTTGGATTGATTTGTTGATTAATAGAAGAATCCTCAAATGAAGTAATTTTATAAACTCTAACCAAATTGGGGAATGGGAATTTTAGATTACCAATACCTACACCATAAGAATTAATAGAATATTTGGAAGGAGGTTGAAGATAGTCAACTAAATTGGCAAGTAAAGCAATGCCAGTAGGTGTTGATAATTCTCCCTCTATTGATTCAAAGCTTGATATAACCTTTATATTTGTTTTTCTTATAAGCTCTATTACAGCAGGAGGGGGGACAGATAATTTTCCATGTTCAGTTTGAACAAAACCTTTTCCCAACATTGGTTCATTGCAATAAACCTTTTTAGGATTTAAGTAGTTTAATGCAGCACATACTCCTATGATATCCACTAATGAATCTATAGCTCCAATTTCATGAAAATGAACATCCTCAGATTTGATGCCATGAACTTTTCCTTCCGCATTTGCTAAAGATTCAAATACTTTGTAAATTAGTTGCTGTAATTTAATTTCTAAGTGACCATTTAAAATAAGTTCTTTGATACTTCCCCAATTTCTTTGTTTTGAATCGCAATCAATATTCTCAACTCTAGCCTTGATCCCCCTGATTGAGAGACTTTCAGATTCTTTAAAATCTAGATTATATAGATCCTTTAATCCAAGATCAATAAGTGGTTGTTCAATTACTTTTTTAGGCACACCTAAGTCATAAAAAGCTCCTAACAACATATCTCCAGAAATCCCTGGAGCACATTCAATTAAAATATCTTCCATAAATCTTAGATTTCTTGGGGGGTCAAAATTGCTATGTCGTTCAGATTTTAATTCTAATTAATTTTTAGAAAGATTTTTTTTAATAACTTTGTATTTAAGTAATTTCAATGAATTTCTATCTCTGATGACATCTAAACATACAAAGCTATTAAGAAGTTCAAGAGAAAGTTCCCCTTTTATTGCTAATTTAAAATTTTTATTTTTTAAATTATGTAGTTTGGGAAGAGAATAAATTTTAATAACAAACTCTTTCTTTTGAGCGTTTACAAAAACCAATTCTCCCCTAACAGAAAAATAATTATCTTTCAAACCAAATTCGTTTAATAATTTGGAAATATTTGTTTTTGAAGAATCATTGGGCAGGTCATTAAGTTCATAAGGATCCCAGACCCCAGCAATTTGTAAATGCAAATTTTGAGTATTTTTATTCTTTGGATAAACAATCCAAAAATAATTTTTCTTTAAATCAATATGTTTTTTTAAAAGAGATAATGCTTTTCCTAAGACAACTGTTTCAATTTTCTCACCTTCTTGATCAGTTAAAGACCCTCTATTTATTTGCTTACTATCATGGGGAATAAACTTAGCATTAACAATGCCAATAGCTCTGTACTGTAATTGATTCGTAACTGTTGGGATAGGATTCTTTAGCATATTAATATTTTAAAATTTATGGTCTTAAATTTTTTGTTTTTCCTCCAAAATATTAAACGACTCTAACGCATCGTCCAAAGCATCAGAGGGGTTAGTAGCATCATTTAAACTGTTATATCTCCTTATCATTTCTACAATTTCAAATGGATTAGTTGGAAAAGCAGAACTATCCTCTTCTGTTTTCGTAGAGGTTTCGATTTGAAACTCATCAAATAAATATTCAGCCTTTATGTAAACACCTTTTATAGAAATTAGGGTGATTAAAAAAATAACTAAAGTCATTGCTTTAGAAAGCTTTTTAAAAAAATAATTTTTCATTTTATTTGATTTCAAAATTCTTTAACGCCAAAAATTTCTGCTAATTTAATCTTACATAAATTTGGTAGAAATTTGTTAATAGCGACTTGGAATGTTAACTCTATAAGAACCAGACTTTCACAAATAATAGATTGGATAAATCAATTCAATCCAGATATTCTATGTTTGCAGGAAACAAAAGTTATAGATGATAGTTTCCCAGTTGAACCTTTTGAAAAATTAGGATATTCAGTGGAGGTCTACGGACAAAAATCATACAATGGTGTTGCTATTATTTCTAAAATAAAAGCAAAAAATGTTAAAAAAGGATTCTACGGTTGTACCGGCTTCGATCAAAATATCAAAATTTTCCTAGATCAAAAAAGATTAATTTCTGCTGATATTAATGGTATTAGAATCATAAATGTCTATGTGCCAAATGGATCTTCTCTAGAATCTGATAAATTCGAATATAAAATTAATTGGTTAAGGTGTTTAGCTTCATTTTTGGATGAGCAAGAAAACAAAGGAGAATTAATTTGTCTTACGGGTGATTTTAATATTGCTCCATCTAGCTTGGATATTTATGATCCAAAAAAATATGAAGGAGGAATAATGGCATCAGAGATAGAGAGAAAAGCACTAAATAATGTTCTGAAAGAGAGATTAATAGATTCTTTCAGGATTTTTGAAAAAAATACGGGCCATTGGAGTTGGTGGGATTACCGTAATAACGCATATGAATTAAAAAAAGGTTGGAGAATCGACCATATCTACATCAGCAAAGAACTTTCATCAAAACTCAAAAGTTGTGTTATAGACAGCTCACCAAGAGGGAATTTACGTCCAAGTGATCATGTCCCAGTTATGATTGATCTTAACTTGAACGAAATAAATGAAGATTTTTTTGAGGATGAGGATAATTTTTTCGAAATATAAATAAAATAAATATAATTTCTCTAATGCCTGAAAACACTTATAAATAAAGAGTTTTTATAAATAATACTAATTTGTATTTTGATTTCCTAAAAATTAATAATTTACAATCCAAACTATCGCAATAAAAATATCATAATGTAGAATTTCAATTTGATTGACAAAATTTTTACTTATTTCTAATTTAGAACATGACAAGATTTTTCTCAAAGCATCATTTAGTTAAATTGTGACTAACATATTTAATTGCACTAAATCAGAACAAATTTTCTCCGCTGCCCAAGAATTAATGCCCGGAGGAGTCAGCTCTCCAGTAAGAGCTTTTAAGTCTGTCGGGGGTCAGCCAATTGTCTTTGATAGAGTCAAAGGTCCCTTTGCTTGGGATATTGATGGAAATAGATATATTGACTATATAGGAAGTTGGGGTCCGGCTATTTGTGGACATGCCCACCCTGAAGTTACAACCGCATTACAGGAAGCAATTGAGAAAGGCACAAGCTTTGGTGCTCCATGCGTTTTAGAGAACAAACTTGCTGAGATGGTTATAGATGCAGTTCCATCTGTAGAAATGGTTAGATTTGTTAATAGTGGAACTGAAGCCTGTATGGCTGTTTTGAGGCTTATGAGAGCATTTACTGGAAGAGATAAAGTTATTAAGTTTGATGGTTGCTACCACGGTCATGCAGATATGTTTTTGGTTAAAGCAGGATCAGGTGTAGCCACTTTAGGTTTACCAGATTCTCCAGGGGTTCCAAGGACAACAACTGCCAATACACTCACTGCTCCCTACAATGATCTTGAAGCAGTAAAAAAATTATTTTCTGAAAATCCTGATGCCATTGCGGGAGTAATTCTTGAACCTATTGTGGGAAATGCTGGATTTATTACTCCAGAACCTGGATTTTTAGAGGGATTAAGAGAATTAACTACTGAGAATGGATCCTTATTAGTTTTTGATGAAGTAATGACTGGATTTAGAATAAGTTATGGAGGTGCTCAAGAAAAGTTTGGGGTTACTCCTGATTTAACCACACTTGGGAAAGTAATTGGTGGAGGCCTTCCTGTTGGAGCTTATGGAGGCAAGAAAGAAATAATGTCAATGGTCGCCCCTTCAGGACCGGTCTACCAGGCAGGTACTTTAAGCGGTAACCCATTAGCAATGACTGCTGGCATAAAAACTCTTGAACTACTCAAGCAAGATGGCACATACGATAAACTAGATTCAACAACTTCTAGATTAATTGAAGGGATAATTCAGTCTGCAGAAAATAATGGTATCGCTATTAACGGTGGAAGTGTAAGCGCTATGTTTGGATTTTTCTTATGTGAAGGGCCAGTTAGGAACTTTGATGATGCAAAAACAAATGATGCTGAACTTTTTGGTAAGTTGCATAGAGAGATGCTTCAACGAGGAATTTACCTAGCTCCAAGTCCCTTCGAAGCTGGTTTCACATCACTAGCTCATAGTGAAGAAGAAATTGATAAAACTATCGAGGCTTTTGATCAATCCTTTAACGCGATAAAAAAATAATCATCTACTTATTTTCTTTAAGTAAAAATGTAGATGATTAACTATATATAGAAATTTTTATTATAAATAATTATCTTCTTCCACCAACTATAACTGGGGGAGAGCCTCCTTCTGAACCAGGTAGTCCAGGAACAACTTGTGTACTTCCATCCCATTTATCTAGAAATAATTTGAAAAGCACTTGATCGTCAAGGCTTTTATTTAATGTCTCATATCTCAGTGCTTCTTGTTCAGCAATTTCTACTTCTGTCTTTGCTCTTAGTAATTGCTGACCAGCTATTTGCTTTTGTTCAATAGCAGCTCTGTATTCTTCAGCGATCTCCAATCCAGTAAGATCTAAACTTTTAACATCTACATAATCGAATGAATTTAGCTCTTTAGCAACTGTATCACCTACTTTTTCAGAAATTACTGCAAATTCAGTAGCTATTGTTTCTAGTTCATATTGAGAAAAAACTGATTTTAGAGCTTTGAGTAATGATGGCTGAACAATCTTTTGATAAACATCGCTATTTCTACTTGCTATTGTTGCGAAAATTCTCCCTGCTTCATTAGGTTTTACTGAGTACTTAACAGTAGCTGTAGCCCTTATAACCTGAAGATCTTTAGTTAAAGTTTCAAATTTTTCGGGTTGAACTTGAGTTTTAATATCAAACGGATATATAGACTGAACAAATGGAAGTTTAAAGTTTAAACCAGCTCTCCTAGAGGGGCCACTTACTTTTCCTAATGTTGTAACGACTGCAACTTGTCCAGACGGAACAACAAAGAGAGCTTGGGTAAGCAATAAAAAGCCCGTAAAAGACAATACAATCAATAATGTTGCTGTCCCACCAGGACCTGTTGGTGTGACATTTTTAAAAGATGTTGACATTAAATTTTTTCTTTTAATTAATCATATTTAAATAGACTAATTAGTGCATTAATAAGGCATTTAATTAAAATATTTTTTTAATAATTGTAAAAAAATATAGATATTATTTATTAGATGTTTGATTTAAATTCTTGCAAAAGTTGTAAATAAAGTTCCTCATCTATCTCCCTAATGTCATATTCAGAGGGTAAAACACCATGTTTATGCTCATGTACTGCCATCCAACAAAATTTCTCTATTTCTTCTTTTGAAAAACGAGGATATTCTTTTACTTTCTTAATCAATAATTGAATGAGAGAGTCTGAATAATCTGACATATTTTAAAAATAATCTTCCTAAAGACTTTATCTAAAGTTATTGGCTTTGAGAGGAATATTAAAAGACTCTTCCAAATCACTAACAATTTTAATTGCTAATTGAAGGTCATTTTTACTCTTACTAGAAACTCTGAGTGTTTCTCCATTGATGCTGACATTAATTTTTTTTATTTGATCTCTAATATTTTTACTGATTTTTTTTGCTATTTCTTGTTTAATTCCTTGTTTTAATAGAATTGTCTGCTTCACTCTATTACCACTAACCATTTCAATTTCACCGTAGTCAAAGATTTTTAAAGATAAGTTTCTTTTTATTGCCTTTTGCCTAATTATGTCATTGACAGCATTTAAGGTTAGTTCGCTATTGGTGATTATAAAGATATTTTCTTTGTCTAACTCAACTGAAGTATCTGTCCCCTTCAGATCATATCGCTGAGAAATTTCCCTTTTTACTTGATCCAAAGTGTTCACTAATTCCTGTCTCTCAAAATCAGAAACTACATCAAATGAAAAACTTTCTGCCATCTTAAATTTTAAACGCTAAATATTATTAGCATAAATCATCTTTAAATAAGAAAAAATGGATTAATTTAATCAAAAAATAACAAACTAACCACTTTTCCCATTTCTTCGGCGCATCTACAACTATTTAGTAAAGTTTCACTATCGTGGAAGGCAAAGCATATTAATTGATCACATCTAGTAATAATTTCTTGATTACAAAGACTGCTTGCAAGTGGCAAAGGCAATTCATCATTTTCACTTTTTTCAACCAAATGCATAACCCTTTCAAGTTGATCCTTTATTTCGGGTATTTGTCTATCAAGGCTTTGTGGTAATAAAACAGTCAATAATGATGGATTAATATCTAACACAGCTCTAATAACTGCTGCATTAACACCTTGAGATCCAGAGGTAAGGATATTATGTCCTTCCTCTGCTAACGACCTTGCTATCAACTCAATTAAGTGAATATCCACAACCGGTACGTGTCTACTACCCAAAAAAGCAATCCTCCTTTTCCCATTATCTTGGAGTTTTGCAAGTTCTTGAGCTAGGGCATCAACGCCTTCGGTTGCTGGTAGATCTAAAGAGCGACTCAAAATAATATAGTTCCTATATTTGAAATTAGCATTTATCTGAAAAATTGCAGGGAAAATCTATCTTTTCGAGAATTTTTTCTAGATTTACATTCTCCTGAACTAATTGAACGGCATAAGAAGCTTTTATTGATTCATGTATTCTGACATGACCAAAAGCTTGTTCAATAATTTCTACGGAGGCAAGAGTATCTAATTCCACTTTCAAAATTGGTACCTCCAATTCCTCTGCTCTATGAATCAATTGTGACAAAGGTTCTCCTAAACCAGTTAAGATCAAACATTGAGTTGAAGCCTCCAAAGCGGCAAGTTGGATATCAGTTCTATCAGCTCCGGTAACTACAGCCATATTTCGTCTTCTTCTAAAAAATTCCATTGCAGAATTCACTCCCATTGCACCAATACTTAATGTTTCAACAAGTAATTCATCTTTTTCAGGGCAACAAATTACTTGGGCATCTAGTCTTCTTACAAGTTCACCGACGGTAACACTTCTTAGAAGGGGTGACTTAGGCATCACTCCAAACACTTCAATATTAAGCTCTTTAAGAGAAGGTATTATTTCATTTTTCACTTTTTCAACTTCTTGAGGCAAAACCCCATTAATTACAACTCCAGCCAAATGCTCTCCTAATTGTTTTTTTGCATCAAGTAATGCATCCACGCTTTTACAGTCTTCCCATAAAGTAACAATTAAAACTTTCGCATCTAAACTTTCAGCTAGTTGTGGAAGACTTAAACCATAAATCATTCCTTCATGAAGATTTCCAGCTGCCTCTAAAATATTCAGCCCTTCAAAATCATCATTAACCAATCCCTTAATTTGATCAAAACCTTTTCCTGGAAGTAAGTCTTTATTAAAGATTCTTTTTTCAGCTGATATATTATCCAATAATCCTACTGAAGAAATTAAGTTCTCTTCTTCGATATTTAATGTTGATCCAATAAACTTAACATCATCATCTATTAATCCTTCATAAGACATTGAAGGGAGATTAGTAAGTTCGATACATGTTGCTAGTGGTTTCCCAATGCGTACTTTTTTTTTCTCTTGTAAAAGTCTTTTTGCTATACCAAGAACCATCGCAGACTTACCACTAAATGGCTCACATGAACCAATTAACAATATATCGCTCATAATTAGAAAAATTATTTATCAATAGGTTCAAGATAATATTTTTTTCAGAACTAAACAAATATTTATTTATGAGTTTTAATCAAACAAATACTTAAATATTTTTTTTTGGTAAATTTGTTTTAATTCTTTGGCATTTCATAAAATCAAGCAAAATGATAAATTCAACCAAAAACAAAAAAACTGTTGGGATTACTGGAGCTTCTGGCGCATTAGGGAAAGAACTAACAAAGTTGTTTCGTCAAAAAGGATATAAAGTGATTGGATTTACTCATAGTAAAACTAATTATGAAATAAACCTTGAATCTCCAAATGAATGGATTCAATGGGAATGCGGTAAAGAATCTTCATTAAAAAAACATTTAGAAAAGATAGACATTTTAATTTTGAACCATGGTATCTATGATTTGAGTAGAAAAAATTCCAATTATGAAAACTCAATAGAAATAAATGCATTAAGCAAATTCAAATTTTTAAATTTATTTGAAGATATTGCTCTAACCAACAAGTCAATAATAAAAAAAGAGATTTGGATAAACACATCTGAAGCAGAAATATTACCAGCCTTAAATCCATCATATGAGATTAGTAAATCACTTATTGGTCAATTAGTTTCATTCAAAAAAAATCTTATGGACAAAGAAACGAAGAAAAAATTAATTATTAAAAAAATCATCTTAGGGCCTTTTAAGTCAGAACTAAATCCCATCGGGATTATGAGTCCCAAATTTGTATCTAAAAAGATTTATGATTTAGCCAATTCAAAAAGCTATTTAATGATAATCAGCCCAAACCCTTTAACCTACTTACTTTTTCCATTGAAAGAATTTTTTAATTTTTTGTATTGTCAAATTATCTATAAATACAAATCTTAGTATCTAGAAATCTCTATCCGTCAATATTTCGATACCATCTTTTAAAACAACTATTGTATGCTCCCATTGCGCTGATAATTTTCCATCTTTTGTTATTACAGTCCATCTATCATTTAATGTTTTACAAAATTTAGTCCCTTCGTTAACAATAGGTTCAACAGCTAATGTCATTCCTTCACGAAGTACGACGTTTGGTAATTCTTTGGTCCGAAAATTAAATACTGATGGTTCTTCATGAAGATTTCTACCAACTCCATGACCTGTATAATCTTCGACAACACTAAAGCCATTTTTTATAACAATATCTTCAATTTCCCCAGCCACATCGAGGAGTGTATTACCTGCCTTAATTTTCGAAAGCCCGCCATACAGTGCTTTATAAGCTACATCACTAAGATTTTGGGCCTTTGAACTTACTTCTCCCACACAAATGGATATACAACTATCCCCATGGAAGCCATCTAAATATGCTCCAGTATCAATTTTAACTAAGTCACCATTTTTAATTATTTTATTTTTATTTGGTATTCCATGGACAACCTCATTATTAATACTAGAACAAATACTAGATGGGAAACCATGGTAGCCCTTAAAACTTGGTACAGCTCCAAAACTTTTTATTCTCTTTTCTGCAAAATCATCTAAATCTTTTGTGCTCATTCCCGGTTTAATTAAGTCATTAATTTCCCTTAAAACTGTTGCTACTATCCTGCTAGATTTTTTCATCATATTTATTTCACGTGCAGACTTTATTTCAATTCCTCTTCTTCTTTGAATAAAAGGAACTTGATCATGAGATTTGGAATTATTTTTATTTAATAAAAGATCTGCAAAATGTTTCATTGGAATAAATAATAGTAATAGGTAAATATCATCAAAATAGCCATTATGATCTTGGCTATCTTAAATCTATCAGTAACAATAGGAAAGAAACAGTAATGAAATTTTTATATAATTCTAGGCAATTTCATAAGGCTTTGGCGCCTTGGGTTTTTCTTCCATTATTTATATCTTCAATTACCGGCCTTCTCTATAGGGTTTCAAAAGATTTATTAGGTTACTCTAGAGACCAAGTGCATTGGTTAATGTCCCTCCATGAGGGCGAATGGCTTGGAGATAATGGAGAATTAATATATGTATTGTTGAATTCCCTTGGAGTTTTATGGATGCTCATCACAGGATTTCAAATGTTTTCAAAAACAATTTCATTTACTAAAAAGGTTACTAAAGGCGAGTCAAAAGGTTAAGATATAAAACTTGTAGGATAAAAAAGACCAAAATGGCTAAAGAGAAACAAGAAAATGAATTAGAAACCGGTATTAAAGCTGACGGATCAATTGATGTGGCAGTTGAAAAGGAAGAAAAAAACTTGGTTTCTAAAACCGCAAAAACAATAAGTGTTTCAAACCTTATTGAGGAATTTGAGAATGAACAATTAAAAAAAGAGTTACCTGAAATTTATGTTGGGGACACCGTTAAAGTTGGAGTGAAAATTACAGAGGGTAACAAAGAAAGAGTTCAACCTTACGAAGGTGTTGTCATCGCGAAAAGACATGGAGGTCTTAACCAGACAATTACAGTTAGAAGAATTTTCCAAGGCATAGGTGTTGAAAGAGTCTTTATGCTACATAGTCCACAAGTTGCCTCTCTAAAAGTTGAACGTCGAGGTAAAGTAAGAAGAGCTAAGTTATTCTATCTAAGAGATAGGGTAGGAAAAGCTACTCGCGTAAAACAACGCTTTGATCGATAAACTTGTAAAGCAACAAGATTATTGGTCACACAGGCGCTTATAATCATTTAGATGCGTCGTTAGTTCAGTTGGTAGAACGCAGGTCTCCAAAACCTGATGTCGGGGGTTCAAGTCCTCCACGACGCGTTTGATCAACATTATGTAAATCATTTTTTCATAAGATGGAGTTAGATCTTCAACCTGGGGACGTAGTTAAAGTCCTTGAATCAGCAGCTCTAGGATGGGTTCGTGCAAGAGTAATCAGAGTTAAATCTGGTGGAAGAGTAGTTGTACAAAGTGACCAAGGTAGAGAATTCACTGCAAGAGGCAACCAAGTTAGGTTAATAGAACCTGCTGGTTTTAGACCTCAAAAATAAATATTTCTCTATATATGCGGAGCTTTAAAACTAACTATTTATTTAAATCCTCAAATTAAAAACTTTTTTTATTACAACAACAGTAATTAAGTATTATGATCTGATAATTTTAAGAATGATGTTCTAATTGTACTTAGAACAAAATCTATGGGACCGTAGTTCAACTGGTTAGAGCACCGCCCTGTCACGGCGGAAGTTGCGGGTTCGAATCCCGTCGGTCCCGTTTTTTTCTAAAAAAATTTGGAAAAACGTTTAAGATTAGCCCCAAGTCCAACGGGTTTATTTCATATTGGTACTGCTCGAACAGCATTATTTAATTGGTTATATGCACAAAAAATAGGTGGGAAATTTTTAATCAGAATAGAAGATACGGATTTTATCCGGTCTAAATCTGAATACACAAAAAATATATTAGAAGGATTGAAATGGCTTGGGCTTAAGTGGGATGAAGAACCTGTAAAACAAAGTGAACGAATTTCGACTCACAAAAAATACATCAAAAAGCTATTAGAAAGTGGAGCTGCATATAGATGCTTTACCTCCGAAGATGAGATTTCTGAATTAAGAGAAGAACAAAAGAAGAAAGGATTACCTCCAAAGCATGATAATAGACACAGAAATCTTTCAAAAGAAGAAATAGAAACATTCATATCCAAAGGCAGGAGTTCTGTAATAAGGTTTAAGATTGATGAAAAAGTACAAATAAAATGGGTAGATCAAATAAGAGGTGAGATCAAATGGCAAGGGAAGGACTTGGGTGGAGATTTGGTTTTATCAAGAAGGGCTATGGGGTATGAGATCGGCGATCCTTTGTATAATCTTGCAGTTGTAGTTGATGATAATTTCATGGATATAACTCATGTTGTTAGGGGGGAAGACCATATCTCTAATACTGCAAAACAAATATTGATATATCAAGCGTTAGATTTCAAACTACCAACTTTTTCTCATACACCGCTAATACTAAATAGCGAAGGAAAAAAATTATCCAAGAGAGATTGCGTTACTTCAATCGACGAATTTAGAGAAATGGGCTACTTACCGGAAGCCTTAGCGAACTACATGGCATTCTTAGGTTGGTCTCCAAAATCTGCCGAGAGTGAAATACTTTCACTTAATGAGATATCTAAAACTTTTGACTTATCAGATATCAATAAAGCTGGAGCTAAATTCAGTTGGGAAAAACTCAACTGGATTAATTCTCAATACATAAAAAATATGGAATCAGTAAAGTTAAGTGAGATCATAAGTAGATACTGGGATAATATGGATTGGAATCCTCCATCTAAAGAATGGGCTACTAAATTAGTAATTTTGATTAAAGACTCTATGACCCTTTTAAAAGATGCTATTGATCAATCAAAACCGTTTTTCTTATTACCTTCAATTCAAAAAGAGGGTCAAGATTTTCTCGAGAACAAAGATAGCAAAGCATCTCTTAGACTAATCTTAGATTATTTAATTGAGCACAAAACGGTAAAACTGGACAAAGAGAAAGCTAAAGAAATAATAAACAAAATTTCAAAAATGCATAATGTTAAAAAAGGTATCTTAATGAAATCATTAAGAGTAGCTTTTTTTGGTTCTCTTAGTGGGCCAGATTTAATTCAAAGTTGGGAACTTTTCTCAGAGAGTAAAAGTGATATATCCAGGATTGAAAGATGTCTTAAATCTTTCTAAATTTTTTTCTTGCCTAATTCAAGACGATTCACCAAGGGTTTAGCTGTAAGACCTTGGATTCCAACTGTCATTAATATTGTAAGAAATACTAAACCTTGCAGACGTCCAGCCCCAAGGATACCAGCTTGTTCCAATCTGATAGAAAAAAGAGAGGCAACCGCTGCAGTAACAATACCTCTTGGGGCTAACCAGGCCAAAAATACTTTTTCTTTTAAATCTAATTCTCTTCCCATTGTTGCTATCCAGATAGATATAGGACGAACAATTACCATCAACATAAAAACGCAAACAACCCCTCCCCAACCTAGGGGACTTAATTCACTCCAAGAAACATCAGCCGCTAAAAGAGGGAAAAGAACTGTTATTGCTAATTGAGCTAATTCACCTATTAGATTATCCAATCTCTCCTTATCTATAACTTCTCTTTTGCCAACAATAAAACCTGCCGAGACGGAGGCAGGCAAGCCTGATTCTGGCAAAAAATATTCACAAATTCCATACACAAGGAAAATAAATCCAAGGGTAACTTGAAGCTCAATACCGAATGAGGCTTGATTTTTTATTTTTTTTAAAATTTCTGATAGTAACCACCCTGCACTTAATCCGATTAGCACTCCGCCCCCTAATCTTTGCATCAAAGCAATAAATACATCGTTAATCCCATGTAGGTCTCCTAGAGTTAATTCTAAAAGTAATAATGCTAGGACTGCACCAATTGGTTCAAGTAACAATCCCTCAGCTTTTAAAACTTCCGAAAGAGGAGAAGCTAATTTTATTTGTTCAACTAATGGAGAGACAACTGTTGGTCCAGTAGCTAGAACTATGGCACTATAAATTCCTGCAACTTGCCATGAAAGGCCTGCCAGCCAATGAGCAATAAAAATTCCTGCTGATAATGAAATAAAAAGTCTTACCAATGAAATCTTCAAAACAGTATTTCTTATATTCCCCTCTGGCAGTTTTAAATTTAGTCCCCCTTCAAATAGGACCAAGCAGACTAAAAGCCCTACAATAGTTTCAAGCCCTTGTCCGAGATCTAAAGGCTCAACCAGACCTAAACCTGATCTTCCAATGAATAATCCAGAAAGCAATAAAATAACAACACTTGGGAATCCTGTAAAAGAAGAAAATAATCGAGCACAAGCACCTGCGAATACAGTTATTCCCCAAAGTAATCCAAGCCTTTCAGGCGTCATATAAGATTATAAATAATAAAAATATTAATTATTTTGATTAAATCAATAATCTTATCCCAAGTCCATGAAATACAATACTTTTTAATTTAATTAATCAACTTAACAAAATTAAATTTCGTTCAATGAATTAATATTATTTTTAAGACAAATAAATGTGATTTCTATTAAGAAAATTGGCTTATTAAAGCAAAAATAATAACAATTATTCCTATACCAACAGTTGCCATCCTTCCATTCCATATTTCAGCTTGAGGGGTAAAACCTCTTTTCCATAAATTCAGTTCCTTTTTATCGACGATGTTTTTTGTCTCTTTACTCTCGATTTTTGTTTTTTTATTCATTAGAGTCAGAAAGGAGGAATTTCTTCATAAAGGGTATTTGCTTGTTCAATTGATAATCTTCCTGAGACACCTAATTTAAGGGAACTTAAATGATCCTTAAATTTAAGCCTGAACAAAGCTGCTGCTCCAATCATAGCCGCATTATCTGTACAAAGATTAAGGGGAGCTAAATGAACTCTAATAGATTTTTTACTCGCTTCACTAATCATCATTTTTCTTAATGTATTATTAGCAGCTACTCCCCCAACAACAACAACATTATCCAAGCTATGATCTTCTGCACATTTTATAGTTCTCTCTACCAATACCTCTGCCACTACTCTTTCAAAACTTGCAGCAATATCAGGGACTGGGACGGTCTTCCCCTCTAAATTTATTTTTTCAACTAACCTTAATACCGCAGTTTTTAGACCACTAAAAGAAAAATCATATTTAAGAAATCCACCCTTTTTATCGGAAATCTTACATTTTGGCAAATTAAATTTCTTAGGGTCCCCATTTTTAGCAATCTTTTCAATTGCCGGTCCTCCTGGATAACTAAGACCTAATAATCTTCCAACTTTATCAAATGCTTCTCCAGCAGCATCATCAAAACTTTTCCCGAGTCTTTGCATTACCCTTCTCTCATCAACCTTTATCAATTCAGTATGGCCACCACTAACAAGTAACGTAAGAAAAGATTTCTTTGGATAGTTTTCTGAAAATAGAATTGAAGATAAATGTCCTTCCAAATGATGAACTCCCAAAAATGGTTTTGAATGTAACATGCAAAGAGATCTTGCAGTAATAGAGCCAACTCGTAAACACCCAACCAATCCAGGAGCTACAGTAGATGCAATATAATCAATTTCCTCAATTTTTATTTTTGATTCTTTTAATGCTTTTTCTAAAACAAAAGGTAATAACTCTAAGTGCTTTCTAGCCGCAAGTTCAGGAACAACTCCTCCCCATTTTGAATGATCTTCAATTTGAGATGCAATGATATTTGAATGAATTTTAAAGGTATCGCCAAAATTAGAAACTATTGAGACGGATGTCTCATCACAACTTGTTTCAATAGCTAAAACTTTACGCATATTTGATTCAACTTGTTCTATCTTAATATTAATTTCTTACTTAAACACACTTTAAGGAATTAAAGATTGCAACTTATGAAATTCTTTTTTTCAATCATAACCTCAGTTTTTCTGTTTTTAGGAATAACTCCAATTGCTCTAGCTGCAAATGGGCCAGCCTTAAATGCCGACAGAGCAAGCACAGAATTTACTGCATCAGCACTCACACAATGCTCTGAAAACCCTAAATTCATTGAGAGAGCAAGTTCTGCTACTACCCAAAAAGATATCGCAAGATTTGAAAGGTACGGGAAAGCATCCTGCGGAGATGATGGCTTACCTCATTTAATTTTGGGAGCTCCACTAGAACCATGGGGAGCACTCTTAAATAGAGGTCATGAAGGAGATCTTCTAATTCCAGGAACAATATTTATTTATATTGCCGGGATAATTGGTTGGTCAGGTAGGGAGTATTTGATTGAATCTAAAAAGACTAATAATCCAGCTGATAAGGAAATCTTTATAGACTTTGATCTAGCCCAAAAATGTCTTGTAAAAGGAGCTCAATGGCCATTACTTGCAAACCAACAAGGTAGAAGTGGAGAACTTAGAGAATCAGATAAAAATATCACTCTAAATGGTCCACGATAAAACTTAACTTTTATATTTATCTTAAACACAAAATGTTCAAAATTTTCAGTACTAAATACATGAGATCAGCTCCTGTAGTAGCAGCAGTCTGGTTCACTATCACCGCAGGAATTATCATTGAATTTAATAGATATTTTCCTGATTTATTATTCCATCCAATGAGCTTGAGCTGAGATTTTTAGGATAATAGTCAAGTTTGTATTAACTTACATGATTATCTTTGCTGTTTCATCAACCGAGCTAATAAAAGAGAGAATAGTCAAGTTTGTATTAACTTGATTATTCTCTTTGCTGTTTCATCAACATTATGATTTGTCAATTCAAAATCAAATTGATTTGATGCTGAAATCTCATAATTAGCCCTTAAGAGTCTTTTTTTAATTGCCTCTTCTTTTTCTGTACCTCTATTTCTTATTCTTCTCTCTAACTCTGCTTTATCTGGAGGTAGTAAAAATATTGAAAGAGACTCAGGAAACTTTTCTTTAATTTGTTTTGCACCTTCTACCTCAATTTCTAGTAATACTGTAAATCCCTTGTTAATTTTCTCATTTACAGAAGATATAAGAGTTCCATAATAATTTCCAGCAAATTGAGCCCATTCAAGAAAAAGGTTTTGTTCAATCATTTCTTTAAACTTCTCTTGATTCAAAAAGTAATAATTTTCTCCTTCCTTCTCTCCCTCCCTAGGTTCTCTAGTAGTTGCGGATATTGAAAGCCAAATATTTTTATCTTTAGCTAATATTTCTTTAACAACAGTTCCTTTACCCACCCCGCTAGGTCCGGTAAGGATAATGAGTTTTTTTAAATTTTTCATATTAAATTTTTTACAGTAAAATAAAAATCTTGTGAATTAATAAAGAAATAATGCAAAAGGGTGTGCCACAGATAATGGATATTACAACGATTAGATCTGTCTTGCATTATTTATCAAAGAATATTCTACCTACAAAGTTTGAAACTGCTCAACAACCAGAGTCTAATACAATCCAATTATGTTTCAGAGGTGTTGAATCTCAAACCTGGTTGGAAGTTTCATGGAATGGTGACTCTCCAAGAATACTAAAGATAAATAAGCCAGAAAAGATTGGAAGAGAAAGCACACTTTCTAAACAAATAAGATACGGATTAAAATATATGGCTTTAGTTTCGATTAATCAAGATAATTTCGAGAGAGTTATAAAATTTGGTTTTGCAAAAAAACCTGGAGATGAAATTAGCAAGTATTTAATTTTTGAGTTAATGGGAAAACATAGTAATATTTTTTATTTGGATAATAAACATAAAATAATTGCAGTCGGCAAACAAATTAATTCAAGTCAATCTAGTTTTAGAACAATTTCAACAGGATCAATTTATTCTGACCCTCCAGTCAATCTCAAAAAACAACCTAAAGAAGATGAGTCTTTTCAATCATGGAAAGACTCAATTTCAACAGTACCTGAGTCTTTGAAATACTGTTTAATAAATACCTACCAAGGAGTAAGCCCCATACTTATAAAACAATTAGAAGTCATAAGTAATACTAGTGTTTCGGAAATAATGGAAAAAAATATTGATTTCATTAGCGATGCGAACTTAAAGGAGATTTTTAAAAGTTGGAAGATTTGGATAAATAGGTTTAAAAACAATAACTTTAACTTTTCCATATTTAAGAAATTTTTTTATTGCGTTTGGTTTTCAGATAAAGAAATTAACTGTGAAAAAAGAATAGATTTATGCTCCGGTTTAGAAAATTATTATGATTATCATTTAAAACAAAAAAAGCTTGAAATATTAGTAAAGAAAACAGAAGGAATGATTTTCAAACAAATTAACCATGAGAAAAAGAATTTAAATGTTCAATATGATCTACTATCAAAATCAGAAAACCACGAAGTATATAAAGAAAAAGCTGACAATATTTTCACTTCAAATGAGATCAAAAAGCAAGATATTATTAGAGGACAAAAACTATATAAGAAGTCAAAAAAATTAAAAAGATCTAGAGAATTGATAAAAGAAAGGATAAATATTTATAAAACCAATCTAGCCAGATTAGATGAATTCACTACGCTTCTAGAAAATCTAAATTCTTTAAATCACGAAGAGCTTGTTGTGAGAATTAAATTACTAGAAGAGATTATGGAAGAACTTTGTAACGAGTTTAATATTTATCTCAAAAAGCCAAGCCAAGATAAGAAAAATACATCTGATATAGAATCTTCCCCTATTGAAGTTGATACTCCCACAGGATTGAAACTTCAGGTAGGAAGAAATATGAGGCAAAATGATTTGATAAGTTTTAAGTTTTCAAAAAAAGGCGATCTATGGTTTCATGCTCAGGAATCGCCAGGAAGTCATGTAGTTTTAAAGTCTTCATCTCAAGCTGCATCTGAACAAGATCTTCAAATCGCTGCTGATTTAGCTGCTTTATTTAGTAAGGCAAAAAGAAACATTAAAGTTCCAATTAATATAGTAAAGATTAAAGATTTGCAAAAAATAAAAAAAGGAGGTCCAGGATGCGTTTCCTTTAAAAATGTAGAAATT
>QCNH01000009.1 GCA_003213275.1 Prochlorococcus sp. AG-424-M03
TATTTTTCTTTGATTTTGATAAGGGCTGATTAATGAATAAAAGAAAAATTTTCGAAGAAAATCAATTTACATGGCCAATAGGTAAGGAATTATTATTGTTAGTTCTTGAAGATAAGGTTAGTGATGTGTTCGTTTGTGAATTGGTTTGGGAAAGACTTTTTTATACTAAAGAACTATCCATAAATGATTGGGTTCCTAGTTCATTAACTCCTGCTTATTGGTCAGAAAAATTTGAAAAATCTCCTCAAATCATTTCAGAGCGAATAGCATCAGTACATTTGACGCGATCCATTCCAAAGGAACATAAGCAGGGACTGAAAAATTTTCTTAATTTTAAAGGTTATAAGATTAACGAACTCTATCCAAGAAGAACGAGAAGAGCGACCGCAGTAAATTGGTTGATTTATTGGGCTATTGAGAATAATTGTTTTTCAAATGATAATGATGTTATTCCAAATCCAAGTCCACCGCCTCTTAATCCAGCAAAAGGACATTTTGGTGATCCAGAAATCAAATAAATTTTTTTGAGTAAGGTAAATGATTCTATTAAAGGTATAGTTGTAATGGATACTATTTTCTTTGGAGAGAAGAATTGATTCTCCCTACAATAGCAATTATCGGAAGACCTAACGTTGGGAAATCCACTTTGGTGAATCGTCTTTGCCAAAGTAATGACGCAATAGTATTTGATAAACCTGGTGTTACAAGAGATAGAACTTACCAAAATGCGTCATGGGGAGGTAAAGAATTTCAAATTGTTGATACTGGAGGTTTAGTTTTTGATGATGATAGTGAATTTCTCCCAGAAATAAGAACACAAGTTTTCTTGGCTCTAGAGGAGGCTTCACTAGCTTTATTTGTGGTAGATGGGAACCAAGGTGTTACTGATGGTGATTTATCAATAGCAAAATGGTTAAGAAACTCCATCTGTAAAACAATTGTGGCGGTTAATAAATGTGAATCAACTACTCTTGGAATCTCTTTAGCTTCAGAGTTCTGGAAATTAGGATTGGGTGAACCTTATCCCGTCTCCGCTATTCATGGTTCAGGTACTGGCGATCTTTTAGATCTCGTTATTGGCGAACTTCCTGAAAATAATATTGAAGAACAAGAAGAAAAGATAATGATGTCAATCATTGGCAGGCCAAATGTTGGGAAATCTAGTTTGTTAAATTCAATTTCTGGAGAAAAAAGAGCTATAGTTAGTGATATTAGTGGTACGACAACAGATTCAATAGATACGCTAATTAAAAAAGGTGATAATCAATGGAAAATTGTTGATACTGCAGGGATTAGAAGAAAGAAAAATGTAAAATATGGTACTGAATTCTTTGGGATTAATAGGGCTTTTAAATCTATTGATAGAAGTGATGTTTGTGTATTAGTTATAGATGCAGTAGATGGAGTAACTGATCAAGATCAGAAGTTGGCAGGGCGAATAGAAGAACAAGGCAGAGCTTGCATAATAGTCGTTAACAAATGGGATCTTGTAGAAAAAAATAGTTCAACAATTTATCAAGTAGAAAAAGAACTTAGATCTAAACTTTATTTTTTACATTGGTCAAAAATGATTTTTATATCTGCTCTAACTGGTCAAAGAGTTGATAATATTTTTGAACATGCTCTAAATGCTGTAAATCAACATAGAAGAAGAGTTGCAACATCAGTAGTTAATGAAGTGCTTAAAGAATCTATTAGTTGGAAAAGTCCTCCAACGAAAAGAAGCGGCAAGCAAGGTAGAATTTATTATGGTACTCAAGTAAAGAATAAACCCCCCACTTTTACTCTTTTTGTAAACGACCCTAAATTATTTGGAATAACTTACAGAAGATATATTGAAAAACAAATTAGATTAAATTTAGGTTTTGAAGGTACACCTATTATTTTACTTTGGAGAGGAAAACAACAAAGAGCATTAAATAAAGAAGTCGAAAGGGAAAATATTGAGTTAATTCAAAAAGATTAATGAATTTACTAACCAAATTTTCTGTTGGTCAATACGTTTATGGGAATAGAAGTTGGCTAAGAATTATAGATAGTAGATTAAAAATAATTATTGTAATGATATTTCTAATCACTCCAATTTGGGCAGGCCCAATATGGAGATTGAGTTTAGTTGTTTTTTTACTATTAATTACTTTTTTAAGTTTCTTGCCATCTAGAGTATGGTGGCGATCATTATTGATTCTTTTATGTTTATCGCTATTAATTGGATGTATATCAATACTTGCATCTTCTGATATTCAATCTCTTGATGGCTACTTAAGAAACCCCAACGAGTTGAAAGTAGGACTGGAAAGCTATAAAGAATGGAATATTCTGCAAATTCCTTCGCAGAAGATATGGTTTATAAATGTTGGCCCCTATAACTTATCAAGAAAAGCCTTTGTACTAGGAGTAAAAACCTCCACTTTGATATTTACCGTTATTCATAGTGTAAATTTGATGCTTTTAACCACATTGCAAGAAGACATTGTATGGGGATTAAGTTGGTTTATGTATCCATTACGAAACATTGGATTACCAATTAATAAGTGGCTTTTTCAGTTATTAATTGCATTACGTTTTATACCTTTAGTGCAGGAAGAATTTCAGAATATGATTAAATCAGTATCAGTTAGATCAATAAATTTTCGACATTTAGGATTAAAGAAATCCTTTAATGTCTTGTTAATATTAGTGGAAAGGCTATTCCAAAATATATTTCTGAGAATTGATCAAGGAGCAGATTCATTGCTCTCAAAGAAAAAAATTATTATAAAAACTAATAGATTTAGAACTCTTCATCCTTCCAAATCTCTTAATGTGATTGTTAATACATTATCGATTTGTTTTATTTGCATAGCAATTTTTTTAAGAAAACTGTATGGTTCATTATAAATAACACAATATTTTAGGTTTGAGTTCTGAGCGTTATTTAAACCATCCAACATTTGGGATGTTATACCAAGTCTCTCCAGGTAATGACGGGAGAGATATTTATGCGACTTTATATGCTCAAAAAATGTTTTTTTTGGTAGAAGTTAGACAGAGAGAAGTTTTTTTTGAAGTTATACCTTATTTAGATGCCCGTAATCAGGCCGAATTAAATCTTCAAAAAGCCAGAAGAAAAGGATCTGAAGAACTATCTAAATGGGAGAATTTATTTACACAAACTTTCTTATAAACGTTGAACCCTGCAAATTATTTAAAAATAAAAAATAAAATCCCATCAAATGTAAATATTCTTGCAGTAAGTAAAGGATTTAAAAGTCAAGAAATCAAGACTATTCAAAATATAGGCCAGAATGATTTCGGTGAGAGTAAGTTTCAAGAGGCTTTTGCAAAACAACTTATCCTAAAAGATCTTAAACAAATAAATTGGCACTTTATTGGACGAATACAAAGTAATAAAATAAGAAAAATTGTACAAAATTTTAAATATATTCATTCAGTAGATTCATTTCAAAATTTGCAAAAGATTTCTAATATTGCACGAGAAGAGAAGAAATATCCATTAATACTGTTGCAGGTTAAGTTCATTGATGACCCCAATAAAGGAGGCTTTAGTCCTGAATTTCTAAAATTGAAATGGAGAGAAATTCAAGAGTTGCAAAATATCTCATTAACCGGTTTGATGACTATTAATCCTAAGGGACTTAGCTCTAAAGAAAATATAGATTTGTTTAAAAAATGCCGTACCCTCGCTGATTCACTTCAACTCCCAGATTGTTCCATGGGTATGTCAGGGGATTGGGAGGAAGCTATTGAAGCTGGATCAACTTGGTTAAGATTAGGATCATTGATTTTTGGAAGTAGATCCTAATTAGTTTTTTTTTATAAAAATCTTATCTATAAACTTGCGATAAAGTACAACTAACGTTATTTAGGTATAGGTAGTTTATTCATTTAAAAAATGAATCTATTACTCAAGGTTCTTAAACCTTAGTAATCAATTTCAAGAGGATTTAAAAGGTGTCACTTATTTCTAGATTAAAGGCAGTTGTTGCAGGGGATGAGTATCTCGATGATGATTTTGATGAGTTGGACTATCCATCAGAGGACCAATTAAATGATATTAATGATTTCAAACAAAATCCAAGAAATTTAAATGCCCTTGTAAATTCAAATCCATTTGATTTTATGAATAACAACAGATCATCAAAAGTAGTTGGAATGCCTGGGATCTCAAATTCATCCTCAGAAGTAAGCTTAATGGAACCAAGAAGTTTTGATGAGATGCCTCAAGCTATACAAGCATTAAGAGAGAGAAAAACTGTAATTCTTAATTTAACTATGATGGATCCTGATCAAGCTCAAAGAGCAGTCGATTTTATTGCAGGGGGGACGTATGCAATTGATGGCCATCAAGAGAGAGTCGGTGAAAGTATTTTTCTGTTTGCGCCAAGTTGTGTAAATGTAACTAGTTCTTCCCCAGAAGAAGCTTCTCCATCTTCTGTTACTACAGAAAATGCATCTCAATATAGTTTAGGTAAAAACACTGCTCCTGAACCAGCATGGGGCGATTCTAAATTAAGTGCTTATTCATGATTTATCTGTGACTTATAAGATTGCGATTATTGGTTTTGGAAACATTGCAAATGCTATAATAACCCCCCTCTTAGAAAAAAAGTTAATTCAGCCAGAGAATGTTTTTTCTGTTGTAAAATCAGACAAAAGTTTTGAAAATATAAAAAAAAATTATAAATATAATATAAATGTATTTAAATCTGATTCTAAAGAATCAAAAATAATTTGGGATTGTCAAGTTAAACTTCTCTCCGTAAAACCGCAGCATCTTAAAGATATAATTGAGCCGGCCAATATAAAAATCAAGGACAGTTTATTAGTTTCAATTCTTGCAGGAGTCTCAATAAATAGTTTAATGCAAACATTTCCCAATCATAAATGCGTGAGGGTCGTAACAAATATTCCAATAACTGTTGGAAAGGGTTTAACAGGAATTGCCTGGGGTGAAGAAATTACAGAAGATCAGAAAAAAGTTACAAACAAATTATTTGAAAATACTAGTAAGATATACGAATTTCCTGAAGATTATCTTGATATATTTTTAGCATTAACTTCATCAGGGCCTGCAATTATTGCGTTAATTATTGAAGCATTAAGTGATGGAGGGTTGAGCGGTGGATTGCAAAAAAAACTTTCAGAAGAACTTGTTATGGAGATGATACTTGGAACTATAAGTTTAATAAAAGAAAATAAACTAACTACTTCGGAGCTTAAAAATTTAGTAACCTCTCCAGGTGGAACAACTATTTCTGCTCTAAGATTATTAGAAAAAAAGAGTATAAGGTCAGCACTAATTGAATCAATAGTTTCTGCAAGTAACAGAAGTAAAGAGTTCAGTTAGTTTTGAAATTATCTTTTAGTTCCATATAAACTTTCTCAAGGGAATTTATATTTTTGGTAATTGTATATCTCTCAAGTACTCTATCTCTAGCTTTCATCCCAAGATCCTGTGTAAATGAGGGGTGTTCTATCAGAATAGGGATTATAGTTTTTAGTTGGGCGGCTACATTATCAGTTGAAATTACTATTCCTGCTCCATTATCTAAAACTTCGCCATCAGCTCCGGCATCAGTTGCTACACATGCAGTACCACTAGACATTGCCTCTAAAAGAGATAATGACAAACCTTCTACTAAGCTTGGCAAGAAAAATACTTCTGCTATTTGCATTATCGCTACCCTAGTTTCTAAATCTAATTCGGCACCCCACCAAATTAATTTTTCTTTACTCAGGTTAGAAAAACTATTTTCAAGTATGGGCTTCATTGGTCCATCTCCAACAATGACTAATTTGCAATTGTTGTTTTTTGTTTGGCGCCAAGAACGTAAAAGTGCTTCTATATTTTTCTCATTTGCAATCCTTCCCATATATAAAAAGATTCTTTCATTTCCTAGTCTTTTTTTTACCTGATCATATTTTTTATTTTTTCCGCAATAAGGTTTCCAAATATTTTCATTAACTCCGTTTGGAATAATTATTTGTTTCTCTTTAGTTACTCCTAATTTCGCAAGAACATTTTTCTGAGTTTCAGAAAAAACGATTATTTTGTCGAACTTTGTTAGAGAGGGAGCATAAAGTTGATACGTTAATTGTTGAGTGCTTGCAGTTAAATTTCTATTTTTAGCATCAAATGCTGGATGAAATGTTCCTATAAGTGGGATATTAATTTCTTTGCAAATTTCTGGTAGTCTAAAGTCTAAAGGAGATAAAGTTAGACTAGCGTGTATGATATCGGGTTTTAATCTTGCCAACGATAGCCTGAGCTCTTTTTCTGCTCTTGGGGAGGGTATTGTATAAACTTGGGACTTAATTAAATATGGGAGACTTACTTCAGGATTATTTGCCAGAAATAATGGTTTTGATGAATCTGAGCTAGATGGATTATCGAAATGAATAAAACTAATTTTATGCCCTCTGACCTTCAATTCCTCAGTAGTTGAATTACCATAAGTTACATTTCCACAAAAAGGAGATTTTTTACCCAACCAGGCAATATGAGCCACATTAATTTAATGAACTATTTATTAAATTAACAGTCAGAGTCCCCAAGATCATAATTTTAAAATTTGTTAATTGTTCATGAAAATGCTAACTATATAATTCTCTCAACATTTTTAGTGAAGATAGATCTTTCTCTAATTGAGTAGAGATCCATGTTTCAAGAATAAATAATATTCTAAGCCAAACTTCTTTAGGTCCTAATAGTTCTCCATTCGATTTTATGGGTAATTCGGGGAAGAGAAGTCTCTGTAATAGAGCAACTTCAGATGCATTTATTTTTAGATTACTTTGAGGATCTTCCATGGACGAAAACCCTTCACTTGGCAAATAATAACAACTCCATTCCCAATTTCCTAAAGGCGGAATAATAGGATCTCCAGTTTTACAGCAATGATGAATTGGTAAATTAATACCTCCAATGGCTAATAGATGGATTAAAGATTGAATACTCATTGAGAGCATTTTAATATCTTCTTCTTTAGATTCTTCATACAAATAAATCCTATCTAGATGTGCAAGAACACAAGATAAATAGTTTTGTTGCTTGTCATTATTACCTACTAATAAAAAAGTTAATTCAGTTATTGCTTGCGCGGCTGCAAGACATTCAATATTTTTCCCTAGACCAGAATAGCTTTTTAATATTTTAATTTGACGTACAGATTTAAGATTTCTTTTCCCAAAAATTTGCAGACTTAAATATGTTAGTGGAGTAGCTGCGGCAAGACTGCTTTTAGGACGTCTAGCACCAGGTACCGCTAATCGGACAATTCCTTGCTCATCAGTAAGAATAGTTATTAATCTATCATTCTCGCCTAATGGAGAAGCTTTAATACAGAGCCCCTCTAGTCTGCACTCGCCAGAACCAGACATTTAAATTACCTTTACTTCTTGAAAAATCTCACAAAAATTAGAAGTCCCAACGCAACTAATTCCATTATCAAATAAATCAATAACTTGTGTCAGTTTTTTTATACCACCTACAACTTTGATGTGATTTTGAGAACCCATTATTTTTAATATTTCCGCTACATCATTTAATGTAATAGGAGGGCCAAACCCGTCCCCAAATTGAAAATTTTTTATTCCTAATTCCAAAGATATTTCTATCACATTGTAAAAAACTTCTTTTTGTAGTTTTGATTTATTTATGATTATTGAAACTGGTAATCCAGATAACTTCACTTGCTCAATTTCATCAGCGAAAGTTTCTAAGTTTCTTTTGGATAAATTGACAAAGTTTGGGATATATTCAATTCCGTTTGCACCTTTGTCTTTTGCAAAATTAACTAACTCTACAATAAATTTAACTGGTAAATCAGCTAAAGGGTAAGAAATGAGTGCGTTTATGTTTGCTCTGTGATTGCTCAAACGGTTTTTAAAATCATCTAAATAATTAAGTGAAGTAGAAATATTCTTGATATTATATTTTTTTATTAAATCGCAATTCGCGCAGAAATCTTCCCAGGTTAAATACGGGTTAATAATAATTGCATGAATTTTTTCGTTTAATTCATATTCAATATTAGGCATTTAAAAGTTATTTGGATTGAATCAGTCCATAACCTCCATGATTCCTCTTGTATATAACTTGAAGTTCATTATTTTTTTTATTTCGAAAAACATAAAAATTATGATCAATTAGATCTAATTGTTTTCTTGCTTCTTCTGATGAAATTGGCTTCATTTCAAAGTATTTATTTTTTATAGATGGCTCAGGCAGGCTTACTTCCATTCCTTCCTTAAGTAAAGCTTTATCTAAAAATCCTGATTCCATACTTTTAATTGGTAAAGACTCTTTATTTTTAAATTGATTGTTATGAGTAGTTTTATTGTTTCTTTCTTTGTATTTACGTAATTTTCTACAAAGTTTATTTGACACTAGATCGATGCTTGAATATAAATTTTCAGTTTTTTCCTCAGCTCTAATTACGGTACCATTTGCAAAAATAGTAACTTCTGCAGTTTGGAACGAGACTCTTGGGTTCTTTTCTATTGAAAGGTGTATGTCGGCTTCTTTAACGATATCTTTATAGTGATGAGTTGCTTTTTCTATCTTTGTCTCAGTATATTCTTTTAATGCTCCAGTGAGCTCAAGATTCTTTCCATGGATTAAAATTTTCATAACAAATCTAAAAATATTTACTTACTTTCTAAATCTACTTAAATATGGTTAATAGAACAGCAATAATTAAACAACCTGATAATATTTCTTTTTTCAATGATGTTTATAAATTACAAAAAGAATATCAAGAGGCATTGATTTTAGATAACTCTAACCCTGATTTTATTTGGATAGGTGAGCATCAACTCTGTTATACGTTGGGTAGAGGATCTAATTACGATAATTTATTATTTTCCTTGAATGATGATAATTATGATGTTTTTAAGATTGATAGAGGTGGTGAGGTTACTTGTCATATGCCAGGACAATTAGTTACTTACTTGGTGTTAGATTTGAAAAATTTTAATAAAGATTTAAATTGGTACTTAAGAAAAATCGAAGAAATAATTATAAAAATTCTTGGAACTTTTAATATTGATTGTCATTCAAGAGAGGGTTTCACTGGTGTTTGGATAGGAAATAAGAAAATTGCTTCAATTGGAATTGGTTGTAAAAGATGGATTACAATAAATGGATTTTCAATCAATATTGACTGCGAATTAGAAAACTTTAATAAAATTGTTCCTTGCGGAATAGAAAATTGTCTTATGGCAAATATGATTGATTACAACAAAAATTTAAATATTCAAGAAGTCAAGAGAATTGTTAAAAAAATCATTCAGGAAGAATTTAATTTTGATTTTGTATCAAAATAGAAATTAAAATTTCAAAATCAATTTAATATGGGTGATTTAGCATACTGGCCTTCAGCCAAGCCTCTTTCTAAAAAAGATAAATTTGCTAAAAATAGAGATTTTATTAAGAACCTTAATCATATAGATCAAATTTGGGAAAAATTAAAATTTAAATGTGGTGATACTTTAGCTGTTTGCGATTTAAGAGGGAAATACAAAGAAAAATTTTCTTATTCTGAGCTGGCTGATTTAATAACAAAAGTATCTTTTTCTTTTAAAAATTATGGCTTAGTAAAAGGGGATGTGGTCACTGTAATATCTGAAAATTCTCCAAGATGGCTAGTAGTTGATCAAGGCTTAATGCGTTTAGGAGCTATAAATGCAGTGAGGGGTATTAATTCTCCTTCAGTAGAATTAGACTATATTATTGAGCATTCTAATTCAGTAGGTCTAATAGTCCAATCTAAGGAGATTTGGCTAAAGTTAAACAACAAAGAAGAATTAAAAAAAAGACTGAAATTTATAATCAATTTAGAAGATGAACAATTTGAAAGTTTAATAAGTTGGAGTAAATTTATAAGTTCAGTAGAAAAAGAAAATTCTCAAAATAATAATCTTGAAAAATTTAATCCAGAAATTGATGACGTAGCTACTATTCTTTACACTTCTGGGACAACAGGAAAACCTAAAGGTGTCCCCTTGACCCATGCAAATTTTTTACATCAAATAATCAATCTAGCCTATATCGCTGATCCAGAACCCGGGACCTCTGTATTAAGCGTGTTGCCTATCTGGCATTCTTATGAGAGGAGTGCTGAATACTTCTTTTTTTCATGCGCTTGTTCTCAATACTATACAATTCCAAAATTTCTGAAAGATGATATTACAAAAGTAAAACCTGTTGTCATGGCGACTGTACCAAGACTATGGGAGGCAATACATGATGGTTTTTTTCAGGCGTTGAAAAAAATGCCTTCCAAAAAGCAAAAACTTATTAAGTTTTTGATAAGTAATAGTTCAGTTTTTAAAAGAAGTTTAAGAAAGATAAGAAATTTAGATATCAATAAAACAACTTTTAAATCAAAAATCCCTTTACTTGGTTCTGTTATTGGCCGATATCCTCTACATAAATTGTCTACTATTTTTTTATGGCCGAATATTCTTAGACAATTATGCGGAGAAAAATTGAAATTTCCCATTAACGGAGGAGGTGCATTGCCAGAACATGTGGATCTTTTTTTTGAATCTTTAGGTATAGATGTTTTGGTCGGATATGGACTGACAGAAACTAGTCCAGTATTAACTTGCAGGAGGAGAGAATTAAATGTTAGAGGATCATCCGGCCAGCCTCTAGCATTTACTGAAATCAAAATAGTAAATGATGATAAAAAAAAGATTCTGAAGTTCAGAGAAGTCGGAAAAATTCTTGTTAAGGGACCACAAGTAATGAAAGGTTATCTTAATAATGAATTAGCTACAAAAGATGTTTTATCCAAGGATGGTTGGTTTGATACTGGTGATTTAGGTTTCCTAATACCAAATGGTTCTCTTTTTATAACAGGAAGAGCCAAGGATACAATAGTGTTATCAAGTGGTGAAAACATAGAACCGAATCCGCTTGAGACCCAAATCCTAAGTTCTGAATTTATTAATCAGATTCAACTAGTAGGACAAGACAAGAAATGTTTAACAGCCCTTGTAGTGCCTAATGTCGAACTGGTTAAAACAAAGTTTTTGGAAGAAGACCTTTCGAAATTAAACCTTAATAAGAATATTGGTATATTTTTTAAATCGCAAATTAATAATTTGCTTAAAAGTCGATTAGGAGCAAGATCAGAAGAACAAATTTTAGATTGTTATTTTGTTGATGCCTTTACTTTAGAAAATGGTTTGTTAACACAAACTCTTAAACAAAAAAGAAAAGAAATAGAAAAAAAGTATTCATTACAAATAGAAAATATGTATGAAAACAAATTTAGTAAGAAAATTTGATTTGTTCTATCTATATTGAAAAGGTAATTTAATTTTTTATGGAAACAAAAAACTCAATATCTATAAAGCGCTCAATAGCTATTAAAGCTGTAGTTACGCCAACTTGGAAGGAAGATGCTGAAAAAGAATTAAGTAAAGCAATTTCAAACATTGACCAGCAATTATCTCAACTTGAGCAGGAGGGTCAGCAAATAGTAAATAATATTAGATCCCAATCGGTTAATCCTTTAGATCCAAGAGTTCAAGAACAGGTTAGTCAGGTGCAACAACAAGTCGCAGCAAAACGAAATGAAATTGAAGAACAGAAAAGAAACCTACTTCAACAACAGAGTCAAGTTCGCGAATTAAAAATGGACGAAATTGTTGATCAAGGGCAAGTGGATAGTTTCTGTGATGTCACTGTGGGCGATAATCTTATTGAAAAAATGCAAGTCTCGATTACTGTTAAAGATGGAGTTATTCAATCTATAGATAATAATTAAAGAAAAGTTTTAGTATTTTTGATAAAAAAAGTAAATCTTAACTGCAAAAAGTTTTAAATTCTAATCGATCTAAATTATTACTTTCTTAAGTTTTAAGAGTTCCCACTGTGAACATGATTTCGTATAATTAGAACAAGAGTTAAAAGGGTTCTTAATCATAAAAACTTTTGAAAGTTTGGTAAAAATCCTTTAAAACTTATGCAATAACAATTTTCTTATGTCTCACGAAATATTCATGCCTGCATTGAGTTCTACTATGACGGAGGGCAAGATTGTGGAATGGTTGAAAAATCCGGGAGATAAGGTTGAAAGAGGCGAGTCTGTATTGGTTGTTGAATCTGATAAGGCAGATATGGATGTTGAATCTTTTCAAGATGGATATCTTGCAGCAGTCTTAATGCCTGCCGGTAGCACTGCTCCTGTTGGAGAAACTATTGGCCTCATTGTAGAAAATGAGGATGAGATAGCTTCTGTTCAAGAACAAAATAAAGGAAATCAACTCGAAGTATCTACTTCTGACCAACTTGAATTGGTAAGCAATAAAACTGAAGAAAAACCAGTGGCCCAAAGTGAAATTGTTGAAAAACAAGAAAAAGAAGTCGTGTTAAAGAGTGAAAAGGCAGCCCAATCTTTTAATAGTGATCAAATTAATGCTGCTACAAGTAATGTTTCTTCGAGGATAATTGCATCTCCAAGAGCTAAAAAACTGGCCTCTCAAATGGGTGTTGATTTAGCAAAAGTTCATGGATCCGGACCTCACGGAAGGATTCAAGCCGATGATATTTTAAAAGCTAATGGCCAACCTGTTTCTATACCATGGATAGGTGAAGGTGGTTCCCCTGCAAGTATTCCTGGTGCAAATTTGGGAGTTGAAAGTAAACTAGAAACTTCAGGAAATAGTTTTGGTAATCCCGGAGAAACAGTTCAATTTAATACTCTTCAAAAAGCGGTAAATAAAAATATGGAATCTAGTTTAGATGTTCCATGTTTTAGGGTGGGATACTCCATCGACACAGATAAATTAGATAATTTCTACAAAAAAGTAAAACAGAACGGAGTGACTATGACTGCTTTACTAGTAAAGGCAGTTGCAAAGACACTAAAGAAACATCCCCAAGTTAACTCAAGTTTTTCAGAAAATGGAATTTCTTATCCAGAAAATATAAATATTGCAGTAGCTGTAGCGATGGAAGACGGTGGACTAATAACTCCAGTTTTAAAAGAACCATGCAATACTGATTTATTTGAATTATCTAGGGAATGGAAAGATCTCGTAAAAAGATCAAGATCAAAACAATTAGAACCTGATGAATACTCAACGGGAACATTCACTTTATCTAATCTTGGTATGTTTGGTGTTGATAGATTTGATGCAATTCTTCCTCCAGGTACCGGTGCTATTTTAGCGATAGCATCATCGAAACCAACTGTTGTCGCTAATAGTGATGGTTCAATATCTGTTAAGAAAATAATGCAAGTAAATCTAACAGCTGATCATAGAGTGATCTATGGAGCTGATGGAGCTTCATTCTTAAAAGACTTAGCTTCCCTAATTGAAAATGAGCCAGAGACACTTGTCTCCTAAGTTTAATTGATTTCTCGAATTAATAATGAAGAAAGAGATTATAAGCTTGAAGCTTATGATTATTTACTTGATCCTTCATTAATTGCTAGTAAACCTTCTGCAATTAGGCATGAATCAAGATTGATGATAGTGAGAAATAGTGTTTTAGAAGAAGATTGTTTAACTAATAAATTTACCAAGAATCTTTTAGATGAATTTAGAGAAGGCGATCTTGTAGTTGTAAACAATACTAAAGTAATGAAAGCTAGGTTAAAGGTTGAATTAGAAAATCAGACATTAGTCGAATTATTAGTTTTAGAAAGATCCCATGAATGTGTTTGGTTATGTTTGGCAAAGCCAGCGAAAAAGTTAAAAATAAATAGAAAATTAAAATTAAAATCTCCTTTAGCAAAAGATATTAATTTAATTGTTGATGGGGTTGATGAAGAAACTGGAGGGAGATTTATTAAATTTCCGGAAAATATAACTTGTCTCAATTTAATGAATGACCTTCTTGATAAATACGGAGAAATCCCACTCCCTCCCTATATAAAAAAATCCGAAGAAGAATCTTTTCATGAGAAAAGTTATCAAACTGAGTATGCAACTAATCCGGGGGCAGTTGCTGCCCCAACTGCTGGTTTACACTTAAGCAAAAATCTTATTTCCAATCTAAAAAAAAAAGGAGTAATAATTTTACCGATAACTTTGCATGTGGGCTATGGAACATTCAAACCAATTGATCAAGAAGATCTAAGTGACTTAAAACTTCATAAAGAATGGGTAAGTGTTAATAAGGAAGTAGTGGAGGAAATAAAAAAAATAAAGACAACAGATAGAAGAATAATTGCTATTGGGACAACTAGCGTGAGAGCTCTTGAAAGTTGTTATTCTCACGAAATTAATGACTTTATTCCCATAGAGAAATACGTGGATTTAGTAATTAAGCCAGGTTATAAATTTAAGGTGGTTGATGGATTATTAACTAATTTTCATCTTCCTAAAAGTTCATTATTACTATTAGTAAGTGCAATGATTGGTAGAGAAAGATTATTAGATTTGTATAAAAAAGCCATAAAAGAAAATTTTAGATTTTTCTCTTATGGCGATGCTATGTATATTTCACCAGATGCATTACTGGAGAAAAAGTAGAATTAGGCTTTGACTGGTTCTTGAATGATTCCGCTTGGAACTTCAGTAAACATAATTGATGATAAATATCTCTCTGCTAAATCAGGTAGAACAACCACAATAGTTTTTCCGGCATATTCATCTTGTTCAGCTAATCTAACAGCAGCAGCAGCAGCAGCTCCACAAGATATTCCAACTAATAGACCTTCTTCTTTTGCTAATCTAAGAGCCATCTCGATTGACTCGTCATTTGTTACCTGTTCAACCTTATCAACAATTGACAAGTCAAGGTTCTTAGGAATAAATCCTGCTCCAATCCCTTGAATTTTATGTGGTCCAGATTTAACCTCTTCTCCATTCATTGTCTGTGTAATAACAGGACTATGTGAGGGTTCTACAGCTACAGAAGTAATATTTTTGCCCTTCTCTTGCTTAATGTATCTTGAAACTCCTGTAATTGTGCCGCCAGTCCCAACCCCTGCAACTAAGACATCAATTTCACCATCGCAATCATCCCAGATTTCTGGTCCAGTAGTTTTGAAATGAATTTCAGGGTTTGCTGGATTATCAAATTGACCTGGCATGAAATATTGAGAAGGATTACTTTCTGCAATTTCTTTAGCCTTAGCTATTGCTCCCGGCATACCTTTAGATGCTTCTGTTAAAACAATTTCAGCACCCAACACTGCCATAACCCTTCTTCTTTCAATTGACATGGATTCTGGCATTGTAAGGATGAGTTTATAACCTCTTGCTGAAGCAGTAAAAGCTAGAGCAATTCCTGTATTGCCAGAAGTTGGCTCAACAATAGTTTTGTCTTTTGTTAGTTTCCCACTTTTCTCGGCATCCCAGATCATGTTGGCGCCAATCCTGCATTTGACACTATAAGCAGGGTTTCTACCTTCAATTTTTGCAAGTACTGTAGCTTTCGCGTTTTTAGTAACTGATTTTAATTTTACTAATGGAGTGTTTCCAATAGCAAAACTGTTGTCCTCATAAATTTTTGCCATTTATATATTGAGAAAATATATTTTAATACTAACTATTATTCAGAAAAAGAGTATATAAGTTTCTATTCGGTAAATACTAGGAATTTAGAAATTATTTAGTGCTTCAGAAAAGGTTTCCCATAATTGAGTTTGGTCTTCTAATCCAACTGATACTCTAATAAGGTGCGAGGGTATACCAAAACTTTCAGCCCAATCCAATTCGTCATAATGAGCTAGTAAAACATAAGGACAAACTAGAGTAAATTTTGTACCTAAACTAGGTCCTTTAGATACTTTTAGAGAATCATAAAACTTTTTAGCTTTGTTCAATCCTCCATTTAATTCAAACGATAATAAGCAGCCGTATCCCCCATCAGAAGTAAGTAAAGAATTAAAATTTGGACAATTTTCAGGATGGAAAATATTTTTAATCTCGCTATGGGTCTCTAATCTTTTTTTTAATTCTAAACATGCTTTATTTTGTTCAAAAACTCTTTGATTTACATCTCTACTCACTTTCTCAAGATAAACTATATCTCCATCGGAAAGTATTGGAATATTAATCTCGTTTAATGCATTTCTAAATTGATCAATCCATTTGCTTTTTGGATTTAGTATTAATGATCCGGCAAGAATATCACCACTACCTGAAAAAATTTTTGTAAGTGAAGTAAAAACTATATCGGCATGTTCTATGGAATTTATATTTAAATTTGAACCAATTGTATCGTCAGCAATTAAGGGAATATTTAACTTTTTTGCTATTTTTGAAATCTTTTTAATGTTTACACATTTGAGCATTGGATTACTTGGCAGTTCAATAATTAATGCTGATGGATTTATTCTTTTGATTTCTAATTCAATATCGGCGCAATTTTCTTCTGTAATTAACTTAGCTCCGTGAAAGATATTCATTGGCAATTTAAGTACATCTACATATGGAAAACCAATTTGGAGTGTTGGTTTAGCTGGAAATAATTTATATATGATTTCTAATGATGTATGCAATGCAGACATTCCAGATGAAGTTAAGTGAATATCATTAGAGTTAATTTTTGTAGATTTAGAAATTCTATTTTTTATTCTTTGAGAACATTCATTTACATAAGATTCTGGAGGGCAATCTTCAAGGCCTAGTTCTATAGCAGCAGCCCTTGAAGATATACCAAGACCAGTATGTTGCCAAAAAGATTTTGCATAAATACTTCCTTCTTTTTCAGTTATTAAGAAAGCTAAATTATCTCTTTTTTCTATTAATGAGAATTGTTCAGAAGTATTTCTATCAATGTATTTTTTGGCTTTAAAAGCTATGCTTTCATCAGGATATGGCCAGATACTTTTATTGTTGTAGTAATTTTCCTTTTTTACTTTTTCGCATAATCTTTTCACTATGGGGTTTAGCCCGAATCTTGGGTAAATGGACTTCAATAAATTCATGCATTCTTGATTTTTTTCCTCGTAATTTATTACATCATTCCAAGTTGGTAATGCTACAGAAACAGCATGAATACTATCAGGAATAGAATGTCCCAACTCTAAATTTTTCCATATAGGGTTTTTAAGTAAATCTCTCAATTTTCAAAATTTATTTAAAGCAGATAATATGTCTGAGATTAAATCGTTTGTTTCTTCACATCCAATCGATAATCTGACAAGAGTATCATCTATCCCTAAAAGATTTTTTGTTTCATCATCAACAGAAGCATGAGTCATTGTTGCGGGGTGACAAATTAAACTTTCAACTCCTCCTAGGCTTTCTGCTAGCGAGAAATATTTGAGTGATTTGCAAAATTGAAAAGTATCCTCTTTTTTAAGATTTAATTTTATGGTAATCATCGAACCTCCTGATCTCATTTGCGATTTTGCTAAATTAAATTGCGGATGTTTTTGATTAAAAGGATAAATTACTTTACTAATTATTTTATGATTCTCTAATTCTTCAGAAATTAATTTTGCACTTTGAGTTTGTTGTTCGATTCTTAAAGGAAGAGTTTTTACTCCTCTCGTAATGAGCCAACTATCAAAAGGAGATGGTTGAAGCCCTAGAGCTTTTTGAGAGAAAAGCATCTTACTATTCCATACCTCATTATTTGTAAGCACTGCTCCACCAAGTGCGTCACTATGCCCATTAATGAATTTTGTTGTGCTTACGAGTGATAGTGTTGCACCAAGATCCAATGGTTTTTGAATAAGTGCCGTAGAAAAGGTATTGTCTACAACTACTGGGATTCGCAGTTTATTCGCTTCATTACATATCGCCTTAATATCAAGTACCTTCAAAAGTGGATTAGTTGGACTTTCTAGCCATATCAATGTTGGCTCGAAGTTTGAAATCTTTTTAATATTATTTTCGTTTGTAAAATCTGTGTATAAAACTTCTAGTCCAAATTTCTTGAAAACTTTTTCGAACATCCTCACTGTACAACCATAGAGATTTGACTCGCAGAGTATCTTGTCACCTGATTTTAGTGTTGATGAAATTGCAGTTACCGCGCTAATTCCAGATCCAAAAACTGTACAGTATTTAGAATCTTCTATTGATTTAAGGATGTTTTCTAGAATTCTAAAATTGGGATTGCCTGATCTGGTGTAGTCGAAATTATCTTTATTTCCATGTTTAAAAGTAGATGTAGAAAAAATAGGAGGCATAACGCATCCAGTTTCTTCTGCAAATGTTTCCCCATGGTGAATAGATAGGGTCTTAAAACCTGGTTTTTTTATATTATTTTCCTTATTTCCCATTATTTTTAAAAATAAGAATTAAATAAAATCTCTCATTTTTTAAAAGAGAGATTTAATAATCCAAAGAAAAGTAGTATTAAACTTTTCTTGAATAATATTCAACAACTAGTAGTTCGTTTATTTCAAGAGCCACCCACTCTCTATCGCATTTCCCATTTACTTTTCCCGTTAATTTAGGTTTGTCTAAATCAAGATGAGGTGGGACATTTGCTAAGCCAGGGAATTCTATATTACCTTCTACAAGTTTTTTGCTTGCTTTGTTTTCTTTAATTCCAATTACATCGCCTGATTTGCATTGATAACCAGCAATATCAAGAACCTTTCCATTAACGGTTACATGGCCATGATTTACTAATTGTCTTGAGCCTGGGATAGTACCTCCAAAACCGAATCTAAAACAAACATTATCAAGTCTGTTTTCTAAAAGTCTTAGTAGGTTAGTTCCTGTAGATCCTTCTTGAGCTCTAGCTTTTTTTACATAACGTACTAGTTGTTTTTCAGAAACTCCATAATTAAACCTAAGTTTCTGCTTTTCTTCTAGACGAATTGCATATTCTGATCGCTTGCGACGGGCTTGGCCGTGCTGACCTGGAGGATTAGACTTCTTTGAAGCTTTCCTGGTGAGACCTGGTAGTTCTCCCAAGCGACGCGTAACCCTTAATCTGGGGCCGCGGTATCTTGACATAATTTTAAATTAAATAGAAATTTGCAATAAATTGGATAATTGATTAAATTCAATTAAACTAATTACTACTGAAATAATATTTTACATCATCAAAGTGTTCAAAACTATTAATAAATTAATTACTTCTATACTTCTTTTTATGATTTCGTTTTATCAAAAGTGGTTTTCTCCTTTTTTCGGACCAAGATGCAGATTTATTCCAAGTTGCAGCTCTTATGGATATGAGGCAATTACTAGACATGGCCCTTGGAAGGGAGGGTGGTTAACTTTAAGAAGATTAAGCAGATGTCATCCTTTAACTCCCTGTGGATGTGACCCTGTGCCTGACTAAATGAATGAAAATATTTATTTTTGTTAGGCAGGGATGTTGCCTTTGTGATTCATTAAAAAACAAACTGGCAAAAATAAATCTTAATGATTTATTCCCTAATCTAGAGGAGCTTAAAGAAATTGATATTGATAGGTTCGATTTATATAAAGATAAATATAAAAAATATGATTATGAAGTACCTGTTATTGCTGTTGAAGGAATTATCTCCGAGGAGATTATAGAATTGCCTCGCATTTCTCCAAGATTAAAAGATGATCAATTAAAGAATTGGTTTCAAAAAAATATTAGTACCATTCTGGAGAAATAATTTTTTTATATGAGATCTATAAAATTACATAAACTTTTAGATTTGGTAGGAATTATTCCTTCATTAGATTTAATCGATCATGAAATAAATAATATTTCTTTTAACTCTAAAGAAGTACAAAAAGGAACTTTATTTTTAGGTATGCCTGGTTTAAATGTTGATGGAGGAAAATATTGTATTGAGGCAATTGAAAATGGCGCAGAGGCTGCCATTATTGGGTATGCTGCAAAACAGAAAATTGGATCTATTGATCGAGAAAGGATTTTGGTTATAGAGGATAATTTAGATTATATTTTTGGTCAAATAGTCTCTGAGTTTTGGAATAGGCCTTCAAGAAAACTTAAACTTATTGGTGTTACAGGTACAAATGGAAAAACGACAATTACTTTTTTATTAGAATATCTTTTAAAAAAATTAGGGAAAAAGACTGCATTATTTGGGACCTTGTTCAATAGATGGCCTGGCTTCTCTGAAGTGGCTTCTCATACAACTGATTTCGCTGATAAACTTCAAAAAAAATTAAATGCTGCTGTTGAGGCAGAATCGGAATTCGCGATATTAGAGGTAAGTTCTCATTCTATTGCTCAAAATAGGATATCAGGCTGCGAATTTGAAGCAGCTATTTTTACTAATTTAACTCAAGATCATCTTGATTATCACTCAGATATGGAATCTTATTTTCAAACAAAAAGAAAATTATTTTTCCCACCTTACTTAATAGAAAAGGATGGAATTTCCGTATTAAATCATGATGACCCTTGGATAGCTAAATTATCATCTGATCTTGAAAAAGGATTTTCATTAGTCTCGACAAAGATTACTGCCAGTGAATTTGAAAATGATGATTTTTTTTTCGTAACAGATAAAAAATTTACTGAAAGTGGCTCCACTTGTATTTTTCATACACCAAAGGAAAAAATTAAACTTTTTGTTCCACTTGTTGGCGAATTTAATTTGATGAATGCGATTCAAGCAATAACAATTTTGTATAAACTTAATTTCTCTTTAAAAGATTTATCAAATTTAATACAATCCTTCCCTGGTGCTCCTGGGAGAATGGAGAAAATAGAAATTGATAATGATAACGTTTCAAGATCACTTCCAACAGTAATTATTGATTATGCCCACACACCTGATGGGTTAAAAAAAGTTTTGCAATCAATTAAAAAACTTTGTAGAGGGAAACTTATTACTGTTTTTGGCTGTGGAGGAGATCGAGATCTTACTAAAAGGCCTTTAATGGGATCAATAGCTGAAGAGTTTTCTGATCACGTGTTTATAACGTCAGATAATCCAAGATCAGAAGAACCGCAAAAGATAGTAAATGATATTTTGATGGGTATAGAAAAAAGAGAAAAAATAACAATTGATATTGATAGATTTAAAGCAATAAATGAATCTATCAAATTTGCTAATAAAGAAGATATTGTTTTAATTGCAGGAAAAGGACATGAAAACTATCAAATTCTCAATGATAAAGTGATTGATTTTGATGATAGAAAAATAGCTCAAAAATTATTACAAGAAAAAAGTAAATCTAAATAAAATTTGCTAATCAAATTAGAAAGATTTTTATGCTAATTACAAGAAAAGTTTCTTAGAATCAAGTAAGTAATTTTTAAGAAGATGAAAGGGTTAGCCTTAATCGTAGGCGCAGGTGGAATTGGAACGCAAATAGCTAAAGATATGAGTGAAAGTGAAAAAGATTTAGATGTTGTTTTATGTGGAAGAAAAAGCGAATTTAATTCTTTTTGGGAATTAGATATAGAGGATTCCCAATCACTTTTGCAGTTGAAAAATAAAATATCAAATCATCCTTCAAAATTAAGGCTAGTCATTAACGCTACAGGTAGACTTCATAGTGATTCTCTGCAACCAGAAAAAAGATTACAACATCTTGATAAGATAAATATGATGGAAAGTTTTTCAATAAATGCCTTTTCTCCTATTTTATTGGCTAAAACTATTGAAGAATTTATTCCAAAAGATATTGATTTTAATTTTGCAAGTATCAGTGCAAGAGTGGGAAGCATTGGAGATAATCAAACTGGAGGCTGGTATTCATATAGAGCTGCAAAATCTGCTCAAAATCAGTTTTTTAAATCTTTAAGTATTGAGTGGGCTAGACGTTTCCCAAAGGCTACTATTACATTGCTTCATCCAGGAACAGTAGATACAGATTTATCTAGACCGTTTCATAAATTTGTTCCAGAGCATAAATTATTTAGTAAAGAAAAATCATCCCAATTTTTGATCAATATTATTAAAAATCAAACTCCAGTATCTTCTGGGAAATTTATTGCATGGGACAGCTCGGAGATACCTTGGTAAACTAAATTTTTTCTTTAAATCAATAGATCTTTAAGTCAATATTTTTTTTACTTCTTTAGCAAGTAAATCAATTTCAGCTTCTGTAGTCATTTGATGTACGCATGCTCTAAACCATTTTGGATCTTCTAAAACTCTAATCCAAATTTTCTTTTCTCCAAGTCTCTTTACAAATTTATCCTTATCTTTAATATTTTCGATATTAAAACTAACAATTCCATTTAAATATTTTTTTTCTAAAACTAATTTAACTCCTTTTAATTGATTTAATTTGTCCCAAAGTTTTTCACTTAATTTTTTGATATGTTTGTTTTTTTCTTTTTCATGGCAATCTTTATCCAAAAGATCTAAAGAATTCCTGAGCCCAGCAAGTAAAGGAATACAAGAGGTAGCTACTTCAAATTTCCTTGCATCATCATGAAAAAGATTATCTGAAGGTTCATAGATGCCTTGTTCTTTTTTTAATGATTTCCAACCAATTATTGTTGGATCTGTTTCATGAATAAATCTATCTGAGACATAAATAGCTCCAAGTCCTTCTGGACCACATGCCCATTTATGAGAAGTTATTGAATATAAATCAGAATAAAAAACTTCCTCTTCAATTTTTATGTGCCCAAAGGTTTGAGCTCCATCAACAAGTAGATAAGAATTTTCTCGATTATTGTTTAATTCGATAGAAATTTGTTTTAAAGGGATTTTATATCCAAAGTTCCATAAAATATGAGAAATAATTAGGATCTTAGTCTTACAATTTAGATTTTTTAAAATCTCTAAAATTATATTTTCATCGTTTAGATTTTTAATTTTTTGAATTGGTAAAATTTTGAATATTAATTTATTTCTTCTGCAAAATTCTCGACTTGCAGCTACTACTCCAGGATGTTCACAGTCACTTATTAGTAATTCTTCTCCCTCTTCTACTTTTATTCCCCAAAAAGGCAAAATCATACCAGAAGAGATATTCTCAGTTAAAGCTACATTCTTTACATTGACACCTAATTTTTGCGCAATGATTCTTTTTGTGGTCAATATTTCTTTGTAAATAAAAGGCCACATATCATTGGTAAATGGTCCTAAATCTTGGATAATTTCCCAAGTTTTAACTATTGCTTCTAGTGAAGATTTTGGTAATGGTCCTTGACCTCCATAGTTGAAATAATACTTATTTTTTAATGCGGGTATTTGATCTCTTAAATTATTTATCATGGAAAATTTAAATTATATTTTTAAAATCTTGATTTTTTTAAATATTGCCTACTAAAGTTACTGTTCTAAATTCAATATCCTCAATTACTTTCCAAGGCTTAGCACTCCTTTCTGCAAATTCTAAATTTTTAAATCCTAATTCTTTAAAATCACTTATAAAGTCTGGCTCATACCATGCTCCACTAATACATCCTGTCCATAGATCATGATCATTTTGCAATCTTAAAGGAACTTTTTTGTTAGAGACAATATCGCTAATTGCAATTCTTCCATTATCGTTTAAAACTCTTTTTATATTTCTTAGAAGGTTATTTCTAGACTCTGGACTTACCAAGTTTAAAACACAATTACTTAAAATAATATCAACTGATTTATCTGCGATTAATGGACTTAAATCTTTATCTAATTCATCAAGTTTTTCAATTGAACCTTCAAGAAATTCTGTATTGTTGAAACCTATATTTTTTGTAACTTCTTTAGAGGCTGATCTAGATAAAGAAAGCATGTCAGCATTCTGATCAACTCCAATAACTTTCCCTTCTTTCCCAACAATTTGGGCACAAATAAAAGCATTTTTGCCGCTACCACTTCCAAGATCCAAGACTATATCATTTTTTTGTACATATTTTGTTGGATCACCACATCCATAGTCTCTTTCTATAACCTCTTGAGGAATTGCTTCAAGTAAAACGGGATTAAAACCAACTGGTGTACAAAGGCAACTTTCTTTTTCTAGTGCGGCTGAACCATATCTTTCTTGAATCGCATCTTTATGATCGAATTGATTAGGTGCTTTATTGGATGTGTTTTTATTACAGCAACTTTCAGACATATTTTTAAAAGGACTCTTGATAAATATAGCCAAAAAAAAAGCCCCTGAGAAAGGGGCTTCTACATTGTTTAATTAAATTATTTAGTGTAATTAACACCTCTGTAATTTAATTCTGCTTTTTCATTACTTGAAGAAGCGTCATCCATTCTGTTGGTGTATACGTTTCTTCTGTAGGTCAGTTCAACAAGTTGCTTTTTAGTAGCTTCTTTGTTTTGAACGTAGTTTTTACCTCTGTAAGTTAAAGTAGTCATGTTTCGATGTGACAAAACGGCCATCCCCCGTTCCATGGTATGACTCGAACTGCGCCCTCAAGTGAGAGTGAACGAAAAAGTAGCGATTGCTACATAATTATTATAAGCGTATTTTTTGCTTGATGTCTAGCTTTTACAAATAGAAACCAAGATTTAATGTTTTTTTAATTATTATCTAAGGTAAATTTTTTTATAAATAGTCTCTAAAAAGGATTATGTTTATATTTGGTTTAATATTCATGTAACAATTTTTTTATGACAGGTTTTTTATATTTCTTGGGAAATACTTTAAGGTGGCCAGTCCTCAAGCCAAAAGAATTTTTTTCTCTACATGCGTATTTTTCAATTATTTATTTGATAACTTTTACTTTGAGTAAATATAATGTAAGCCAATCAAATTTAGTTTTTACTCTAGGAATTCTTGCACCTCTTTTGATCGCTATTGGGCAAGGACTACCAATTGATTGCCTTGATATGGAATCATCTTTGATGAAGGAATTAAAAACTAAGTAATATATTTTTCATTTATAAATTTTTATAAAACCTGGACAACTTCGCTTATTTCGGGAATCATTTCTTTTAACTTTCTTTCAATACCCATTTTTAGAGTCATAGTACTACTTGGGCAACTACCACATGCCCCTTGAAGTCTGACCTTGACAATTGGACCATCTATTTCTGCAATCTCTACATTACCTCCATCAGATATTAAAAAAGGTCTTAGCTCGTCAAGGACTTTTTCTACATTTTCGTTTGTCAGCGAGAGTGTTTCAGTACTCATAATTTTGGATTAACTTTATAATAAGCCTAGAAAGAAATTTGATTAATTGCAAAAAAGATAATTTTCTGTTGTGACTTCATTCAAAAATCCCACTAATGACAATAGCTACTTTGATGCAGTACTAGTAGGAGCAGGGATAATGAGCAGTACTTTAGCCCTCCTGATTTCAGAAGTTTTACCAGATATAAAGTTACTTCTAATAGAAAAATTAAATGCTCCAGGAAGTGAAAGTACTGGCGCTTTTAATAATGCAGGCACAGGCCATGCGGCTAATTGCGAATTAAACTATACCCCTTTAGATGAAAAAGGAAATATAAAAATAGACAAAGCGCTCTCAATAAATCGTTCTTTTGAAAGATCCATGTCTTTATGGGCCTCATTGTATAAAGCAGGGAAAATTGATATTCAAAAGTTTTTAAAATTTATTCCTCATATTAGCTTTGTGTCTGGTCAGGATAATATTTCTTTTTTAAAAAAAAGATTTCAGAAAATGTCCGAAAATCCTGAATTTATTGATATGGAATTTTCTACATCTTTTGATGAAATCTCATTGTGGGCTCCTCTAATAACAAAAGATAGAAATCCATTTACTAAAATTGCTGCTACCAGAATAGGTAGAGGAACTGATATTAATTTTGAGGCTCTCACAAAAGAGTATTTATCATTAGTTTCTTTAAACAATAATGTTGAAATTAGATACAAAACAGAATTATTAGATTTAAAGAAAATTGATAATAAAAAATGGGAACTTGAAATTAGTTCAGAAGGTAGAAAAACTTCAATTAGAACTGGCTATGTTTTTCTTGGTTCTGGTGGTAAAACAATTAATTATTTGCAAAAATCGAAAATTCCAGAAGCAAAGACTTATGGTGGATTTCCTGTGAGTGGGAAATGGCTTATTTGCGAGGAAAAAGATCTAACAGAAAAACATAACTCAAAAGTTTATGGTAAAGCTGATATTGGATCTCCACCAATGTCTGTGCCTCATTTAGATACCAGATGGATTGATAATAAAAAACTTCTTTTATATGGACCTTTTGCTGGATTTACAACAAAGTTTCTAAAGCAAAGTTCATACTTTGACTTATTTAGTTCAATTCAAAAGAATAATATTTTTTCTATGTTAGACGTTGGTTTCAAGAACAGCGATTTAATTAATTACCTAATATCACAATCATTAAAGAACCATAACTCAAGAGTTGAAAATTTAAAGAATATGATGCCATCAGCTAATCCATCTGATTGGTATTTAAAGAATGCTGGTCAAAGAGTCCAAATAATTAAAAAAACTGAAGGTGGCGGTTCTTTGAAATTTGGAACGGAGATTGTGAATTCATCTGATGGATCATTATCTGCTTTGTTAGGAGCATCTCCGGGTGCAAGTACTGCGGTTTCAATTATGGTTGAGGTTCTAGAAAAATCTGTATTATTTTCAAATGACAAGCATAATCTTCAGAAAAAAATACATGACTTAATTTATCCAGAACTATCGTACTCTGAAAATAACAGTACCTTCATAAAAGACATCAAAAAAAGAAATAATTCCATTTTTGGTTTCCATCCATAATTCTAATTAGCTAATATTAATCAAGATGTAATAAGAGGAGAATTTTTATTTCTATATGACTGATATATCGGTTTCAAAAATTAGAAATTTCTGCATAATAGCTCATATTGACCATGGTAAATCTACCCTTGCTGATAGGTTGCTCCAAGATACTGGTACTGTCCAGCAACGGGATATGCAAGAACAATTTTTGGACAGTATGGATCTTGAAAGAGAGAGAGGAATTACTATCAAGTTACAGGCCGCTAGGATGAAATATAAAGCTGACGATTCTCAAGAATATGTTTTGAACTTAATAGATACCCCAGGGCATGTTGATTTCTCTTATGAGGTTAGTAGATCTCTTCAAGCTTGTGAAGGTGCCTTACTTGTTGTTGATGCAAGTCAAGGAGTAGAAGCTCAAACTTTAGCTAATGTTTATCTTGCCTTAGAAAATAATCTTGAAATAATTCCTGTTTTAAATAAAGTTGATTTACCAGGTGCTGATGCTGAAAAAATAAAACAAGAAATAGAGGAAATTATTGGACTTGATACATCTAATGCAATAAATTGTTCAGCAAAAACTGGAGTTGGTATTAAAGATATTTTGGAAGCAATCGTAAGAAGAGTACCTCCTCCTCAAGATGAAATTAAACTACCTACAAAGGCACTCATTTTTGATTCTTATTATGATCCGTACAGAGGAGTTATTGTTTATTTCAGAGTGATATCTGGTTCTCTTAATAAGAGAGAGAAGATATTATTAATGGCGAGTAAAAAAAATTATGAACTGGATGAGATAGGAATAATGGCACCTGATCAGCAGCAAGTTGATGAATTACATGCAGGAGAAGTTGGTTATTTAGCTGCTTCTATCAAATCAGTCGCTGATGCAAGAGTAGGAGATACGATTACTCTTTTAAATTCACCTGCAAATGATCCTTTGCCAGGTTATAAGACCGCAAATCCTATGGTTTTTTGTGGCTTATTCCCGACTGATGCTGATCAATTCCCAGATTTAAGGGTATCTCTTGAAAAATTACAATTATCTGATGCAGCTTTAAAATATGAGCCCGAAACCAGTAGCGCGATGGGCTTCGGGTTTAGGTGCGGATTCCTAGGACTTCTTCATATGGAGATTGTTCAAGAAAGATTAGAAAGAGAATATGATTTGGATCTAATCGTAACGGCACCATCAGTTATCTATAAGGTTAATTTAAATCAGCAGGAACATATCTTTATTGATAACCCTTCTACAATTCCTGATCCACAACTTAGAGAATCAATAGAAGAGCCTTATGTGAAAATGGAAATTTATGCTCCCAATGAATTTAATGGAACATTAATGGGTTTATGTCAGGAAAGAAGGGGAGTATTTATAGATATGAAATATATAACAACAGATCGAGTTACTTTGATATATGAAATTCCATTAGCAGAAGTAGTTACAGATTTCTTTGATCAAATGAAAAGTAGGACCCAAGGTTATGCATCAATGGAATATCATTTGATTGGCTATAGAAAGAATGACCTTGTTAGATTAGATGTTCTAATAAATTCAGAAAGAGCAGATCCATTAACTTCTATTGTTCATAAAGATAAGGCTTATGGAATTGGCAGGAGTTTAGTTGAGAAATTAAAAGAACTTATTCCAAAACAACAATTTAAAATACCTATTCAAGCATCAATCGGTAGTAGGATTATTGCAAGTGAAAGTATAAGTGCTTTGCGAAAAGATGTTTTATCTAAATGTTATGGAGGAGATATTTCTCGGAAAAAGAAACTTTTAAAGAAACAAGCCAAAGGTAAAAAGAGGATGAAGGCAATGGGTAAAGTTGAAGTCCCTCAAGAAGCTTTTATGGCAGTCCTGAAATTAAACCAGTAATTTTTTTTAATTTAAAATTTATAGCTATTTATTTTTAAAAGAATTGGGTATATTTCAGTCATATCTGTAAAAAAAGATTTTGGATATTAACTCATTTAATCGTGTCGGCGCAAATATCAGAAAAGCTGGATTTCTAATTGTTCTTTTTTATCTTCTTGTTGTTTTAATAATGAAAATTTTAGAGGCCAATAATTTTTTTGGTTATTCATTTTCAATGTTAAGCAATGATATCTTTGCCCCTCCTTCGCTTAATCATTTATGTGGCACAGATAGATTAGGAAGAGATGTTTGCTTAAGAACTTTGCAAGGATCATCCTTAGCGATAGAAGTGGTGTTCTTAGCTATTCTTTTTTCATTAAGTTTAGGTTTGCCATTAGGATTATTAAGTGGATATTTTGGTGGTTTGCTTGATAAATGCTTATCACTAATAATGGATACTATTTTTTCAATACCTGTAATTTTGCTTTCAATTGTTGTGGCCTTTGTCTTGGGTAAGGGTATCCTTAACGCAGCTTTGGCATTGTGTATTGTTTACTCGCCTCAATATTTTAGATTAATCAGAAATCAGACAATATTAGTTAAATCTGAAACTTATGTGGAGGCAGCTCAAGTTGCAGGAGCTGATGTTAAAAAAATTATTTTTAAATATATTCTCCCAAATGTAATAACACCTTTGCCTATTCTGCTTACCCTAAATGCTGCGGATGCTGTTTTGGTATTAGGAAGTTTGGGATTTTTAGGTCTTGGTGTTCCTGCAGATGTCCCAGAATGGGGAAGTGATTTAAATCTTGCTCTTGCTGCTTTACCAACAGGTATATGGTGGACGGCTTTGTTCCCAGGTTTGGCAATGTTTTTTTTAGTTTTAGGTCTTTCTTTTATAGGAGAGGATCTTGAAGAAATTTTTGATAGTCAAAACTCTGAATAAATTTAGTTATCTATAATAGGTTCAAATTCTCCTTGTCCATTCAACTTTGGATATTCTTTAGATGATTTTTTATAATTCGCAGCTAATTCTGGGTAACACCATTCAAAAAGTGTTTTTTGATATTCATCTATATTTAAACCTTCTCCATCAGCGGGCAATATTTCTTTATGTTTTCTTTGGCGAATAGCTTCAAATAATAATATGGAAGCAGCAACTGAAACATTTAGGGATTGAACCATCCCTCTCATAGGTATGAAAATTGATTGATCAACCATTGATATAAGTTCATTACTTAATCCCCATTTTTCTGCTCCTAAAACAAAACATGTATTTTGAGAATAATCAAAATTTCTATAATCGACTGATTCACTATTTAGACTAGTTCCATACAATTTAAAACCCTTATTCTTTAAATCAGATATAGCAGTGATAGCGTTTTCATGATTATTTAGTTTTACCCATTTTTGACTACCTTGGGCTGTACTATTAAAAGTTTTAACTGCATTTGTTTTGCTAATAAAATTTGCTTCGAAAACCCCAGCCGCATCACAAGTTCTTAATATCGCAGATAGATTATGAGGTTTATTGACATCCTCAACTAAAACAGTTAAGTTTTTCATTCTGCAATCTAAAACACTTTTGATTCGTTCAAATCTTCTTGGCGAAATATACATTTATAATTTTTTTACACCTTTAAATTATATTCAAAAAATATTTATTACCTATTAAATCTCTTGGTTTATAATATTTTGGTACTTTGGATAAACTCAATGGCATACATAGAATGGGACTATACGGTAATCACAAGTATGATAGAAAAACAAGGATGGGATTTGCCTGAGCGAGAATCTGAAGAATGGAATAAATTTAACGATGAATTAGTTGAAAAAATGAGAGGTGTTGGACTTGTTTTTGAGAAATATTGTAAGTTTACTCCTGATATAGGAGAAGGAGTTCATCTTTTAGATGACTGATAATAAATAGTTTTAAACCATTGATGTATCCCTTAATCAATGGCTTATTAGTTTATAAGATAATATAAATTTTCTTAATTAGAACTGGTAATTATTAAGGCTTTATAAAGCTTGTACTTTTAAAAGTTTATTCGGACTAGATAATTTTCTTTTTATCTCACAAAAAAGTTATTTAAATTCTATATTTGTATAAAAATATGAAAAATAAATTAACCTTTTTATTCGATGGTGGATGTCCACTTTGTTTGAGAGAAACAAATTTTCTAAAAAAAAGAGATATCTCAAATCAAATTGCATTTGTAGATATTAATAATAAAGATTATGATCAAAACCTTTTTAATGACATCTCATATTCAGAAGCCATGTCCAACCTGCACGGGATACTGGAAAATGGTGAAATTATTAAAGGACTAGACGTTCTTGCTTATTCTTATGAATTAATTGGTTTGGGTTGGGTTTATTATCCCCTGAAGATTAAATTCTTATCTTCCATATTAAGACTGGTTTACAGATATTGGGCTAAATATAGACTTCAAATGACAGGTCGATCCGATATTGAAAAATTTTGTACGTCTCAATGTGAACAATAAATATGGAAAATATTGACGTAGACAGAATAATAGAAATGTGTTGGGAGGATAGAACACCCTTTGAAGCCATTGAGTATCAATTTGGTTTAAAAGAGGAAGATGCAATAAAAATTATGCGTCAAAACCTTAAACCTAAATCATTCAAAGTCTGGAGAAAGAGAGTTTCTGGAAGAAATACAAAACATATGGAGCTTAAAGATTCAACTAGATTTAAATCTACTCATAAAAGAAAATTATAAATTTTGAAACATCTTTCTACTAAAACTTGTCCTGTTTGCAATAGGCCTTTTGATTGGAGAAAAAAATGGAAAAACTGTTGGGATGAAGTTATCTACTGTTCAAAAAGATGCAGTAACAGGAAGTCGCAAAGATGAAACAAGTATCAATTATTTTTCCGAATCAACTTTTTCGAGAAAGCTCAATCTTAAAAATAAAATGTGAAATTTTAATTTTGGAAGATTCATTATTTTTTGGAAATGATAAATTTCATAAATTAATTAACCATAAAAACAAGTTAGTTTTTCATAGAGCATCTATGATCGCTTATAAAAAATATTTAGAAATATCTGGCTTTAAAGTTTTATATATCGAAAACAAGAATAATATTTCTACAGTTGATTATTTATCAGAATTTATTAAAGATAAATATCAGAAAATAAATGTCATTGATCCGCATGATTTTTTAATAATGAAGAGGATTAATAATTTTGTTGAAATTAATAATTTAGACTTAAATGTTTTGCCCTCTCCTATGTTTATGAGCAGTGAAAATTTAAAAGAGTTATTTGAATCAAATACAAAAAAACCTCTTATGGGAAGATTTTATGAAAATCAAAGAAAGAGTCAAAAGATATTAGTTAATCCTGATGATACACCTGAGGGAGGTAAATGGAGTTTCGATGAAATGAACAGAAAAAAATTACCAAAAAAAATAAATATACCTGATACCCCTAAATTATCAAAAAATAAATTTGTAGTTAATGCTGAAAAGTCATTAGCCAATTTTGATATTGAGTTTATTGGAGAAAGTAATAATTTTTTATATCCAACTAACTTTGATGAGGCAGATGAATGGTTAGATGATTTTTTTAAACATAGATTTTTCTTATTTGGAGATTATGAGGATGCTATTTCTAGAGAAAATTCTTTTTTATGGCATAGTTTACTTTCTCCTCTTTTAAATAGCGGCTTATTAACTCCAGATGAAGTAGTAAAAAAAGCATTACTTTTTGCAAAAAATAATAATGTTCCCATTAACTCTTTAGAGGGTTTTATTCGTCAAATTATTGGATGGAGAGAATTTATTTGCCTTGTCTATAAGAAGTATGGAACAAAGATGCGAAACA
>QCNH01000010.1 GCA_003213275.1 Prochlorococcus sp. AG-424-M03
AAAATAGAGGCCGTTTATAGAATAAATTTTTGCAAAGATGTAACAAAATTAGCTATCCCAAAGTTGATAAAAAAGTTACCTGAAGGAGTTGAATTAGATGATGAAAGAATTGAAAATTTAGCAAGTGTTTTCCCTCTGCAATACTTAAGTATGTTTGAACAAATGAAAAAAGGAAATTAAGATTCTTTTTCTATTATTTGATAAACGCACAAATCATCTTCTTTGCAATTATTTTCTTTAGCTAAATCAGGGATTGCTGCATGAGCACTCTCAGGAGTGTCATATCCATACAATAATGTTTTAAGAGTCATTGCATCACTATCGGGATCTTCAAAGGATGCAATTGCAACTGAGTATGGGCCTGGGAACATGATTAGTTAGTTTTAAAAAATAGTATCATAAATTTTTTTAAAGGTAATATAATAAATTTCCTAGCATTTCTATTTCAAAGAAATATTCTTAAAGTCAATTTGACTTTTCTTTAAACCAGTCAGAATAAACAATTGGAGGAAGAGTATTTGGATCGCATGAATCATAAGAATTTCTCATATATAGTGGAGCATTTTCTAAATTAAAGCCCTGACTCTCTATTCTTTTTTTTAACCAAAGTAAGAATTCATCTTTATCTTCTTGACTATTTAATTTTGGCAAGCCTCTTTCTTTCAATCCTTCTTCAGTGCTAATAGCATTTATATCTAAACCATGCTCCTTAATTATTGCTTCTTTTACGCTCAATGCATCTTTAAATTCGAAAATCTCTTTTTGTTCTTCTGAGCAAGGAAAAGTAACTATGAGTTGTTCACCAATTCCCCTCTCAAGGTAGGGTTGGCTTTTAGAGTATTCTAGGTTTTTGGATTTTATAAGTTCTTCGTATTCTTTATAAATACCAATTGAAATTGTTTTATTTTTTAAGTAATAATCGGAAGCGTATTCTTTATCAGAGTCGTTGTGTGTTTGAGTAAATTCTCCCTGTTCTTTTACAGAATCAATTAACCATCCATAAAAAAGACTTCTATCGTAAATTTTGTTTACTAGAAATAACAAAGCTCTTCCATAGTCCTCATCCTCTAGTTCTTCTATAAATTCAAATATCAAATCACTCTTTGCATATTTATCTTCAGGCTCTTCATCTTCAATTTCTTTATACTCTTTTGGATAAAATTCAGATACATATTCATCCCATATCTCAGGCAAACCTAAGTCGCCTGTATCATTATCCGATAATACTTTTTCAATCCAAGTTCTTCCCAAATCTTCTGGCCATAAGTCATTAAAAACATACGAAATTTTTTCATCATCACTTAAGGAATGAAATTCCGCATCTGTCCTTACCTTGACTTCATCTGATCCAATTTTAAAGACGAACATTTTTTAAATAATATTTTTAGAAAAATAAATAAATTTATTTCATAACTATATTTTTTACACCTATATAAGATTAAAAATATATTTATTAACTTATGTAAAGCATTAAATTTATTATTCAAAATAGCTTTACATAAAGTTGCAAAAGCAGATTTTAATTTTTTTTAATGTTTTAATCTTTAAAAATAATATCAAAAAATTCCTTCATAAAAACGATCCATAAAATGAAAAGTTTATTATGAATAATGAAAAAATATCTTTATCTTTTATAGAGGGATCATCTGACAAAGTTTATCAGGCAGAATTAAAGGAAGTTGATGGTGGTTTTAAAGTGACCTTTCAATATGGTCGAAGAGGGAAACCCCTCCAAAGTGGTACAAAAACAAAAACTCCTGTTACTTATGACGATGCGAAAAAAATATATGACAAGTTAGTACTATCAAAAACTTCAAAGGGATATGCACCTGAAGATAGTTCAGTTGAGTATTCACAGACAGAAAAAGCTGGAGAATCTACAGACTTTAAACCTCAATTATTAAACCCGATTAATGAAGAAAATCTTGAAGAAATTTTCAATAATTTTCCTAGGGTTTATATGCAGACAAAACATGATGGAGAACGTAGGGGCGCAAGTATTAATTCCTCTGAAATCATTGCATCTAACCGCAAAGGTTTGCGAGTAGGTTTGCAGAAACCTATTCAGGATGCACTGAAAAAACTTAAAGACGGAGGGTTTATAGATTCAGAAATAGATTCTGAAGATATGGGAGATCATTTAGTTATCTTTGATGTTCTCAAGTTCAAAGGTTTGGACACTAAAGAAAATTCATTTAGCGATCGAGTTACTTATCTTGAACAACTTGGAGAAGAAATTAAATCAAAAAAACTTGATAATGCTTTAAAAGTTGATTACCCAACCATTGCAGATAGCTTAGAAAAAATTGAAGATTTTGTAGAAAGCGCAAAATCAAAAAATGAAGAGGGAGTTGTTTTTAAAAATGGAGACTCAATATACAACGAAGGCAGACCAAATACAGGAGGGAATGCTCTTAAACTTAAATTTGTAGAAAGTGCCACGCTCCGTGTCTCTTCAATTACGGAAGGTAAGCGCTCTGTATCTATCGAAATAAATGATAATGGAAATTGGATATCTGTAGGTAAGTGTACGGTTCCTGCTAATCAAGATATTCCAAATCCAGGCGAATTAATTGAAGTGGATTATCTATATGCCATTAAAGATGGTGCTCTTTTTCAACCAATATATAAGGGGAAGCGTAATGATCTAGATGAAACTGCAGCTGTAATTTCACAACTTAAATATAAAAAATAATAATGCCAGTTTCTTCGCTCACTCCATTATCTTTAACAGCATCGGTTAATCTTTCTCGTCTTAGAGAAGCTTTAAAAGATCTAGAAAATGATAATGATTTCTTTATTGATGATGGTTCCTGGTGTTGCACTACATGCGCTAGTTCAAACGCTTGGAGTGAAGGTGAAGGAAAACCTTTTATATTTTGGCATGAACAAAATGAAGATTCACTTCATACAGATAAAAGTTTTGAAATGCCTATTCACTTTGGAATTGCAAGTGATATGGCAAATCTAGAGGAAATTGGTGAAGTTGCAAAAACAATAATTTCTGTTCTTGAGAAACATGAAATCCCAACAGTTTGGGATGGTGATCTTGATAAATGTATTGTGGTTGAGCTAGGTGAACATAAGCCTTACCTTGGAGGCTCAGACGATCCATATGAAGATGAATATGATTATGATTATATGGATGTGGAATTATTTATTCCGCTTAATAAAGAAACTAAAGATTATTGTTCAAACGAATGTGAAGAGGAATACGAACCAGAGGGGAGTTATAGTTTTTTTCAGAGAATTAACGATGGCGAATCTTTAAAAGATGCTATTCAAAGGTTGCCCAAAAAAATCATAAAATATATCACTCATTATCAAAGGCACTTCAATACTGGAGGATGTGGTTTTGCAGTTGAACCTATTCTTGAGATTGACTCTACATTAGGTCATACCTTTGGAGATTCATTAAAAGAAGCCCTTGAAAAAGAGAATATTATTTAGAAATTGATTTTATGGATGAATTAAGTGCAGATCAATTAAAAGAAAGAGGAGATATAAATAGTTCAGTAGGTAATTATAAAATTGCTATTGAGGATTACACTAATGCAATTAAAAAAAATCCCAAATTTGGAAGAGCATATAACAATAGAGGTAATGCAAAAAAAAATCTGGGGAATTTTAATGATGCATTAAATGATTATTTAAAAGGTATTGAAGTTGAACCTTCTCTGCCACATAATTTCCATAATGCAGGAGCATCTTATCTAGAATTAGGCGAATACAATAAACCTTTAAAATATTTTTCTAAAGCGATAGAACTCAAAGATAATCCCTCTAAAAGCGAATCATTTAGATTAAGAGGTTTATGCAAAATAAATCTCAATTTATCTCAAGAATCATTAACTGATTTAAAAAAATCATTAGAAATTAATCCAAATAATATTGAAAGTATTGGGTGCATTGCTTATGCAAAATGGCAGTTAGGAAAAAATGATGAAGCTTTAACTGCTGCTAATAAAGTACTTAGAATAGATTCAGATTGCAAAATGGCTTTATTAGCTAGAGGTCTATGTAGAGTAGATTTAAATAAAAATTATGAAGCAATTTCTGACTTTAATAAAGTTTTAAGAGAGAAAATAGTTCCAATAGGTTTTTTGGCAAGAGGAATTGCATGGAAGGAATTAAATAATCATAAAAAAGCTATTGATGATTTTACTAGTGCTTTAAATGCAGTCCCCAAACTACCCCCCGCATATTTCAATCGCGCGGAATCTCAAATAATTATTGGAGAATATGAGAAAGCTTTAATTGATATAAATAAAGCAATAGATTTTGAAAAGAATGATGGAGATTATTTCTATAGAAGAGGTTTTATAAAAACTTATTTAAACCAAAATAAAGATGCTAAAAAAGACTTTTTAAAAGCTGAAGAGTTGGGAAACAGAAATGCTACTTATGTACTCAGTAAGAAAGAATTAACTATTGATGTTTTATATGATTTAGAAGAAGAATATAATCCAGAAGTTAAAATCGATGATGCAGAAGACTTAATTCAAGAATATGAAAATAATATACAAAGATTAAAAAAACATACTTCAGAGACGATAAAGAATCAAGATAAAAATTTGATAAAAAACCTATCCAGTAAATACAAAGATTTACACTTGGAATCCCCAGAATCTTTTCATGTTTTAGGATTCAATCCAAATAAGGTGTCTAATTGGCAATATGAAGCTGCTGCACTTTTAGCGATTAATGTAAGTGCTCAATATCATCTCAAGGGGAAAGAAGAATGTTTAAGATCATTAGCTAAATATCTAAAAGATTTAAAGCATCCAATTTATGACTCAGATAATAATTATTTGTTAGAGAGATTTCTACCAGGTTCCTTTTTTATAGCCCTATCTGATTATCTAAATAAAAATGAATTTGATTTTAGTGAATCTAAAAGAGAATTAATTATTAATGATATTCAGAATAAAGCTGAAAAAATTGCAAATTATAATGAGAATGAAGAATATTCAAAATATGCCACATGGTTAATATTTGAAGCTTATGAAAATACTTTTAAAAATATTATTCTTGCATATGTTATTAAGGAAAAAATAAAATATGATTTTTATTTAGTTGAGATTAAAGATGTCTCTGAGAAATTAAAGGAAGTTTTTTATTCTCATTCTTTAGAGAATTTACCAGAAAAATCCCCAATAATAGATTTGGAAGATTTCCTAGAAAGGTTTAAAGATATTGCTGATTGGGATTTTATAGCTGATAGTATTCTTAAAAGTTTCGAAAATTTAGAAGATACAGATTTAGATATTGAACAAATAGATTCAATCACTTCTGAATTTTACCTAAAAGATTTTGATGACTTTAATTGGGAACTTATTGAAAAAGAAATATTTGATAAATATCCTCCAAAAGATATTTCAATAGAAGATTCTAATCCTCAATTCTGGCCAATATTTATTCCAATAGATAATAGTGATGTTCAATATCAGTCTTGGGAAAGTAAATATTATGCTGATATTTATGATGATGCTTACAAGTTAGAGAATATTTATAGTTCAATTAATTACTTATATGATGATGATGCAGATAAAAGTATAGAGACAGTTGCAAATGATATTAGAAATAAAATGTATAAAACATATGATGATGAAAAATATATTTTAAATGGAGTAAATAAAATAATATGGGAGATTACCCAAAAAAATGTTAACTGGGAATATGTATCAGAAAAACTTTTTTATTATGCAGGTTGGCCAAACAACCATACATGGAGAGACTATTACCAACAAAATAAAGGATTATTATTGGTAGCCCAGAAAGGAAAAGTGATTTCTATTTGGTTAATAGACAATGAGGATAATAGGGAATATTTACAGGATTTGGGTTATGTAGAAAACAAAGATATTTCTGAAGAAATAAAGATAGGCGAATTTTTCAAGACCCCATCAATTTTTATGGAGGCATCAGATGAAATTAAAGAAAATGATTTTGATTGTTTAAATTTTTATCATATCCCAAATAAAAATTGTTGTTTTAGTAAGGAATTTGTTGAAGAATCATTTGAAATTGATAAAGAAAAAATAATTTCAGTGGAAGAGATTAATCTTGAAAAGGTTGAAGAAGGATTTTTAAATTCAATTCCTAGTTTTTTGACGCCTAAAAAAGTATATAAAGATCTTGAATTTCAAAAAGGGAAAGATATATCAATAAAAAGTTGGGATTATTATTATGAGAAATTTAAAGATAGTTTTAATGATGGATTTAGAAATATTATTAGCCTAAGAAATAATGAACACACAGTTTTTTTATTAAAAGAATTAGGTTATAAAGAAAATAAATTAGATAAAGAAGGCAAGATACAAATTAGCCTAGAAAATATCGGAGATTTAAAAATAGGCGAATATGTTTGTAGTGAAGAACTTAGTAAGATTCAAGGTAGCTCGAATAATGCAATACACATATTGCATAGATCATTTGGTGGCAAAAACCCATTCACATTAGAGGATGATGATTGGTGGTCAGATGAAAAATTTTTTGAGAAATGGCTTGGACTTGAAAGTAATTTGATTTTAAAAATTGGGGAAACAATAGACTTTAATTCTATGTTTGAAGAAGAAAAAAATGATGCATAAATAAAAATGAATACTTATCCTTCTTTAATTAAATATTTATAAAAAATGAAACCAGTTTCCGATTGCGCTTTCTATACGCATTTGACAGCCTATCTTGATGAGATGCATGTATTTATGCCCAAAAGAATTTCTTCTGCAACATGTTCTGCAGTCGCGATCTTACAATGCGATGCACATCCAGATAATGCAGAAGACTATTTTGAAGAGGATGAAGATTTCATAGATGGTTTACTAAGAGGTATATATGAATGGGCTAATAATCATGAAGGATTACTAGAGTATTTAAAAGATAGATATGAAAATTGGGGAGATGATGATGATGAGTCTTGGCTTTTTTATATTGGCGATACCAATAGGTGTCACTATAAAAGTTATGAAGAATTTGCTGCTGATCTTGATCTAGAAATGATCATTACTATTTTCAACAATTGCTGGGAAAGATCATCTCAATTTAAGTTTCCCAGAGGAAGACAATTACTTAAAGATTATCCTGAATTCAAAGTAGATTATTCAAAAAATAAAAAACTTAAAGGAGATGAATTATTAAGCCAAATAAAAAAGGATATTATTCCTAGTTATGAAAAAATAAAATCTTATGGGTATATTTCTATAAATAAAAATGAAGATGAGGTAGCAAATGTTGATGAATTTTTTCAAGAACATAGAAATGCATTAGAGACTAAGAAAAATAATGGCAAAGAAATCAAAGATCATCTTTTTCCATCTGCTCAAAAGATAGGGAAACTTAGCAAAGGTAAATATCTTATTGGTGATTTATCTAGATGTCTTTCAATCGCTGATAAAACTTTAGTTGATGAAATAAAAACTCTTGAAAGATTTAGATCATTTGATGACTTTGATGAAGATGAAACTTTGCCTATACGAATCGAAGATTATATTGATTACGAAAATAAAATATTGGAAAATCAGAAAATAAAAAAGGGAAATAAATCTGAAAACCTTTACCTATGTGGGTTTGGTAAAAAATCTGATGGTTCTCAATTTGTATATATCTTGCCTTGTATAGATGAAAGCTATTTTCAAGATGATAATGGTGGAAGATATTTTCAAAGTTCTTATTGTTTAGTTTGCATAAAGGTTGATGATAACTATGTAAACACAGAAGTAAATATGCATTCATATGTTTTTGAAGATGATTTTGAATGCTCTTACTTTAATAATTATGACGTTTTAAAACTCGGCGATTTACATGTTTATTCAGTGTATTAACTAATGAATATATATTTCTTGTTAGAAAAGGTAATTACTCTTATCATTTCCCTAATTGGTTAGGGTTATGAAACCAACTTCTGATAATGCATTTTCCGATTCCCTTGATGAATTTATTTCAGAAAATGCTACTAAATTAATATCTGCTAATTACTGGACTTTATGCGAGATAAAAAGTCATGTAGATCCAGAAACTTGGGAAGAAGATCCTGATCATCTTGAGTCTGTAATTAATAATTATGAACTTTTCACTAATAAAAAAGAATTAATAGATTGGTTGAAAGAAAGAATTGAATTGTACGAAGGGATGGGTTATTTGGATCAGTTTCTAAGTATTGGTATTACTGAAGAATGTGATTATGCAAATGCAGAATCTTTTTTTAAAGCTCTTGACTTAAATTATCTAGTCGATGTTTTAAAGATTTGTTGGGCTACGGCTTGTTCAAATAATAATAAAGAATGAAGCGCTTACCACTTGCACCTCTTAATAACATTCTTACTTCTGAATTGAATATTCCCTCTAATTTGTTCTGCAAGAGTTGGAAGATTTGGTGGTTCTAGAATTAAATAAACTCTTCCTGATTTTTCTAAATAAACATAGTCTTCTAACAATTCTCTTTTGAGAAGTCGATAGATTGTTTTGGTGCTTTTATAACCTAGTTTTCTTGCTGTTTCGGAAATTGTATAGGCTTCCAAATGCAATGATTTTGGTTCCATCTTACATTATTTACTTTAGGTGAGATTGACTGCTATGCCTTGATTCTAGCTAATTATCTGATCAAGCATTTGTAAAAGTGTGTCTAATTTTTCAACCCTTTACCTAGTAGATTTTTGGGGTCCGAAATTACCCCCACTATCACACTAGAAGGACCCAATAAAACTCAGTAACTCAGTAACTCACTGGATCCCCTTAAAACCTCTAGGTATTCATTTATATTTAAATACACTTATATAAATTATTAATGAGTTGGTGAGTTGAAAAGATATAAGACCTTGCTATTACTGCTTTTTAAAGTAACTCACTGAGCATGATTTGCTGAGTTATTTTCTGGCTTTATCCAGTATCTAGAACGATCACCTTTCTTATTTGACTGCCCAGCGCTATTGCAACCAATCCTTGCAAGTGATTTACCCATAGCGGTTAGATCTGTTCTTTTTATCTTTTCTGGATCTCTATAAAACATGTCATGACACAGAACTTCTCTTGCGGTGAATTTCTCTGAAGTGTTGGCATTCTCAACGTATTGAAGAGCGTAATACTCATATGGATCTTCCTGCTCAAATTGACTGTTTCTCAAGTTTGAAAGATCTTCACCTTTTTCGCTGAGCATGGGCAAAATGCCCTCTCTATAAGCAAGCATGATACCTTTCCAGATTGAATCAAGATCTTTTTCTACCTGCTTATTATCTATTCTTTCTTTAATTTCAATTATCCAAAAACGTCTATTACCAGTTTGGTCTTTCAGAAACTGATCATCATTAACAGTTGCGCAAAAGACAGACGCTCTTGGGTGGTGATCTGTATTTCTTGCAAAAGGAGCTCTAAAAATATCTTCCCTAATCGTGATTAAATTTTTTAATTCACCGCATTCTTTTTTTCCTGTAATTGTTTCCAATTCTTCAAAAGCTTTGAACCAAGTTGTTCCAATTAACATGCTGTGGTCTTTCCCTTCTGCCATGGAGTCACAGAAAAAACCTTTGCATAAGGTCCTAAAGAAAGTTGATTTCCTCAAGCCTTGTTTTCCTTTAAGAACAAGACAAAAGTCCATCTGACAGCCATTTTCAAATATTCGCTGAGCTGCTCCAACTAGCCATTTGAAAAGCATTTCATCTGAGAGAGGATCAGTCGTTTTTAAATAAGTGGTAGAAAGCTTGGATATATCAGCAGGAATAATAGTTTGATCTTTTTCTAGATATTCCAAGTATTCCTTGATCGGGTTGTAGCTATTTTCTTGAGCAACTTTTTCAAAGACATCTTGAGCCTTGGCCTTATCGATCTTCCAGCCCATTTCACCAAGGACTATATAAAGTTGTTCAACTGATGAAGGTTTAATTTTCTTACCGTTGCTTTCACAAAATTTGGTCAGTTCGTTATATCGAAGATTGGGAAACCACGTCCTGCATTTGAGGCTCCAGTCTCCAATGCATAGGTCAGAAGGTTTTCTTTCATTAACTGTTTGCCTTGTTGGTTTCCAACCTTGCTCTACTTTGGAATGATCTAATTCTGAATAAATATCTATCATTTTCTATCTCCATAAATTATGTCCCAAGGCGTAGGAGAACTTATATGAATTTTGAATTTTGAAAATTCACCAATTGCATTAGTACCAATTCCACAAAATGCCCATTCTAGGCCCTGTCTTTTAATTGTTTCTCCAACTTTTAAAGATGGAGGATGATTACTTTTCCCTTGATGACATTGAATAAAATTTCTATCTCGATTAATGAAGCAATCGTTATCTTTCGTTCGATTGCAAATCGGGCATGACCTTATAGCTTGCCAAGTATTGGAGGTAGACTTCCTTGATTTAATAGTTTTATGCCTTTTTTGGTATTGATCAACAATAAAATCCCAAAATTTTGGAGGACATATGTTAATTTTGCTTGGATCAGTTCCATACCACCGATAAAGTCCAGATTTTCTATGCCAACCCAAAACAGTTGCGGGTTTAGTTCTTTTAGAAAATATTTCAAGATCATGCTCCTTAATATCAAGCACAAACTCACCCAAAGCTTCTTGTTGTGGTTTGGTTCTATATAAGAAAAACTTACATCTAAAGTGTTGATTATCTCTTTGTACTAACCAAGTTTGTAAGTCTTCTAATATGAATTCCCCTTCAGTTTCGGCAAATCTAATTGCTTCTAAGGAATCAAAATCAAGACACATTAATTGCTTTGAAGTCCTAAGTTCAATAGCTCTTACACCATCAAAATCAAGAATATCTTTAACAGTAAAATTATGATCTTTTACAGCTCCTCCAATTCTTTTTCCTTTATCAAAAACTGGTATTAGATCTCCATCAAAGGGTTGCAGCCTATGGGCATAGGCTTTCCAATTTGTATAAGACATTATCTAAGACCACCTTTTCTTCTTTTGATTTTGAAGTTCTTATTTACTTCTTGGAGTGGAACTCTATTTAAATGAATAAAATTAAAAAGAAACTTTCCCATTTTCAAAGTCCTCTATTTGAAAATTCTTTTAACAGATGTTTGCTATACCTAGCTCCTTTAACCTTTTTAGCGTTATCTACTGAATTTTTTAGAAGTGCCTTCCTGCACTCTTCTAATCCATAGATACATTTTCCTTTTTGCCTTCCTTCACCTATTCGATAGAAGTGTTCTCCAGCAATGAAGACATTTGCTTTTTTTAACTTATAAAAGGTACGTTCTGAAAGGTATAGAAGGCTAAGTAGATCTGATAGTTCGATCCAATTTTTCGAATTCATCTAACTGAGATGGATTATTCTTAAACTTTCTATATGCTGTTGCAACGCATGGTTCAAGGTTTTCTGGAACTCCATTAACCTTGCCACTAGAATTTTTCTCAAAGTTAATTAAGTCTCTAGCAATACCCATTGAGTCATAGCGACTCATATGAACACCACCATCTTCGAGATAGCTAATAAGACTATCTTTTCCGAATTCATTTGGTGGGATTCTGCGTTTTCTCAATATATATAGAAGAGTTTAAAGGTGATAAATCCAAACAACCCTAAGTGACTTATCGAAGGTCAAATAAGACTGCAGTTAGTTGAATCGTGGTCAGTTTCATGGATTGAGTTAAACGGCGCAACAACTAATACTTTTATTATTGCCGCTTATTAGCAGATTTCAATAAGAAAGACTCACACAAGCCGAGAACTTCCGTGGATTTTTTATTGCTATTTCGACATAATCCACGGAAAATTCCACGGATACAATGAGACTGATTTTTGGTATTGCTGAGATCGACTGCTATGACTATCGGGGCGACAGGATTCGAACCTGCGACCTAGTGCTCCCAAAGCACCCGCGCTACCAAGCTGCGCCACGCCCCGCTAAACATCATTCTAATCTATGACAGGGATGTTAGTAAACATAGTCACAAAAAGAATTTTTTTAGTAATAACAAGCGTTTTACTTACTTAGATTATAATAGTGTCAATGGATTTAGTGCAATATCTAGTCAACCTTTGTTATAACCCGAAGACACTCTGTGGTTGCATTTTGCGTACAAATTGCGTACATTGTGCATATATGTACGCAAATTAATGCCCAAACTTAAAAATAATGAAGCATGGGTAAATGGTTTTAAGATGGCCATTAGGTCTTCTACTGCAAAGGGTTGGACTGTTAGAGAACATAGAGGACTTGCAAGATTAGAGGTAAGAACTGGTGAAGGAATGAGATCTGCACAACTAATGAAAAATAATATTCCTTTTTCTTACTCTGCCCAAGACATGGGAGATATTATTACGCGGGTTAGGAATATCTATGTAGAGATGGCTAATAATGGCGGTGATTTTGATTCTGCTGTTGCTGTATGTGCGGGATTAGCTCCTAAATTAACTTATTCTCATGATTGGGTTCGTGCTAAAGAAGATTTTGAAAAATATAAAAAAGAGATGGGAACTGGTATTAAAGATATAACTTGGACTAAAGAGTATGAACCTGTCATTGATTATGCAGTTAACTTATTAAAAACCAAAGATGCTCCAATAAATGCAGATAAATTATTAGAAATTTGTGCAAAAAATGGAATTGAAAAAGTTACTGACTTTATGGCAAGAAATAATATTGCACCAAAACCATTAACTTATGAACTTGGTGGTAGAGCTAGAGAACAAAGAGTGAGAAATCTTGCTTCTTTTTTAAAATATTGCGTTACTAAGAAAACTTATCCTAATCAATGGCTTCCACCAGATGACTTAAGAGAATACATTGGAAGACCATCTGAAAAAGCTAAAAAAGCTAAAAATAAAAAAGCATCAATAGAAGATCAAGAGTTTATTAATTTAATAAATTCTCTACCAACAGAAACAGGGCAACCGCATCACATAATCGCTGCTAAAAAATGGGTTAATGCAATGAAGCTTTGTGCTGTTTTTGGTTTACGACCTATTGAGTTAAGACACTTGATTTATAAAAAGAGAAAAGATGAACTTTGGTGTATGTATGAAAAAAGATCGGGTCAGGGCGTAACAAAACCAAGAATATTAGAACCTCTTTATTTAGTTGATAATGATGGCAATGTTCATTATGAAGAAGTAGTCAGATTGTACAAAGCGGGTCTATTAGAACTTCCCTATCAATGTATGCCAGATTGCAAAACTGTTGAGGGTGTTGGTGATCAGATGGGTAAATGGTTAAAACAGAAAGCGGGTTGGATTTCTCTTAAAGCATTAATGGCTAAAAGAGGTGAAAGTCTTGGTTGTTATAGCTTTAGACATTCTTATTCATTACGAGGTCATCAATTAGGAATTGATGCGGGAAGTGTTGCTGATGCAATGGGGCATACATTAAGAACACATCTTGAATCATATGTTTACGCTAAAACTACAACTACTAAAAAAGCATTTATAAAAGCTAGAGAACTTCAAGCGGTTTAATTATTTACAGTCGATCTAAAATAAGAGGCAAATAACTTATTTATTAACGGTTAGGTCTATTAATATTGAATCTCACCTACCAAGAAGTATCCTCCACTTTAGTTGTCAAATTTTCTCCCATTCTTTTTTTCTATCATCCCAAAGCTCACCTTGTTTGTCCACATAAGAGAAAGTTAAATCTTTTATTATTTTTCCAATTTCTTCGTAATACTTTTCTATTCGTTCCATAATTATTTTCTTTAGTATTCTTTACTAGAGAGTGAATTTTTTTATGGGATATTTTCAGGAGCTTTGGAATAAACAACCAAATGAAGCTATTGGTGTAGGCATGTCAATATTCATATTGTTGGGAATTTACATAGCATTACTCAATACATATAAGTAGTAATGGAAAAATTTACTCTTATAAATAAAGACAGATCAAGAATAAAAGTATTTGAACCATTTGAAGATGTATCGAAGCCTAGTCCTAGTATTGATGCAATGATGATTTCCTATGGTTGTGTTTATAAGAGAAGTAGTAAACCAGTTATGAAGGGTTCAAGAGTAGAGACTATTGAAGGAGCTAGAGAAGAATATAAAAAACTACTAGAGGAGGGATGGAGGAAAACAAGTATCTACAATAGTTATTTCTAGTTCAAAGTAGGCACAAATTAGATCAAAGTACATAATCCTAGCTCCCCCAAGAGCTCCCCTTTCTCACTTTGAGACATAAACATAAAAAAAGAGAGTTTGGGTAACTCTCTAGTATGACTTGGTTTTTAAGAGTCGGGGCGACAGGATTCGAACCTGCGACCTAGTGCTCCCAAAGCACTTAAAAGTTCTAGTGCAGCACAAGGTTTTCAATCTAGGACTATTTTTTTGCTTAGTTCTGAATAGTTTCTCCTGACAAATTAAGAATTATTTGTCGGCTACTTAGGCTAAATCTAAGAATATTTTTGTAATAATCTAATGCCAGATATTACAGAAATTATCGATGCAAAACCAAGAAATATCGAGTAAAAAGGTTGCAAATTAATAATCCCAAAATTACCCGTATGCCATTTTATTAACCAAAAAGCATCTACTCCTAATGGTTGAAGAATACTGTAAATAGTCCCAGATAAAATAGTAATTAGTAATGGGATTGATGAAATTGCGGTAATTTTTCTGTGAATTTTTCTTTTATTGGTTTTTAATCTTTCCATCTATTTCCTCAAATAAATATGTAATTCTTTTTCGTTTTTGCATGGCATCCATTTATCCTGATTCTTATGTATTCCTTCACAACCAAGTTCTAAAGCCCTTTTTTCAGCTTCCTCCTCAGAAAGAAATGTACCCCTCATATGTGCATGCGAATAACTATTGAAATTGAAAGATAAGGAAAATAAAAAAATAAAAAATTTAAAATTTCTAAGAAAAATATGCATTATTTCAATTAAGGAGAGATTTTATCAAATATTTTTGTTTTCTCACTTTCACTAAATGCAACCACTTCATAGCTTTCATAGTCATGAGAATGTGATTCGTGTGAGTGAATTTCCATTCCAGGAGAGCCATGTGGCATTCCAGGAACAGCTAAACCAGATATAAGTGGTTTCTCTTCCAAAAGTTTGTTAATTGATTCAATCGGGACATGTCCTTCAATTATGTATTTACCTATTTGAGCAGAGTGACAAGATCTCAAATTATTTGGAATTTGATATTGAATTTTTATTGCTGAGACATCTTCAACTATGTTATCAACAACTTCTAATCCATTATCTCTTAAATGATTGATCCATTTTTTGCAACAGCCACATGATGCTGATCTGTAAGAAACAACTTTTGGGATATCTATATTTTCTTGCGTTGCTGCACTAATCTTATGAAGGTTAGTTGTATTTGCAAAAAGGATGCCAGAAGAAATTAGATAATTTAAAAATCTGGTTTTAATAAATAATTTATTAATTGCCATACAAATTAAGACGATTAAATTTAATTTTTAGGTCAACAATAAATGAAAATTTATAAAAGTGCTATTTAATCAAAATCAAGGCACTCATAATTGCCATTAAAAGATTTTCGATAAAACTAATAATTCCCAAAGGAGTTTTTGCATATCCACCGATACATGCACAATTTAATTTTAATTTATCCAAATAAACAGCCTTAAATACTGAAATCATTCCAGAAATTCCTAAAATTAGGGCAATAAAAATAATTAAAGAGGGTGGAGAAGAATTAAGAAAACTTATTCCAATTAATAATTCGCAAAAAGGATAAATATATATCCAGCCATCAAATTTAGAAGATATTAAATCATATTTCTTATAACTTGTTCCAAAACTTTCAATATCCATAAGCTTCAACATCGCTAAAAGACAAATGGTTATACCCATAAAAACCTGGAAGTTTTTAACTAATGTAATGGTTATAAGAAATGAAGTACCAAATACAGCTAATAGTGGTGTAAAGGATTTTAATCTCATTTTCTTTTATAAAAAACTCTTTTGATAGCTCCATCTTAAGCAGAAATTCTTACTGGCAAATAACTCTAAACTCATAAAAACTAACTTTACTAAAAGTGCCACTTGAACAAAAAAACTTGTAGATGAAAATATTACTTTTCTTTCATATAATTAACCACCTGTACAAAAACGAACCGAATCAGCGGTTGGTGAACCAGTAGCTTTAATTTCTTCAACACATTCATTAAAGAAATTTGATTCTTTTTTTAATGAGCAAAAGCCTAGAGCTATAGCTACTAATGCAACAGCAGATACAACTTTTGAACCTAATTGAAGAACTCCATAAGCGAGCATTGCTTTATTCTTTATAGTATCTTTTTTAGTATCTTTTTTAGTGTTTTTTTTCACAGCCATTTTTTAATCCAAAAATATTAATTTAAACTCTAGATTAATATTTAAATAATTTCCTTAACCCTTACTTAACAAAGTTTTAATTACATTCAATCTAGAATATAAATCTATTCGCTTCTTTTTTATGTCTAGCTTAGTAACCTCTATTTTTACATTCAAAATTGAAAGTACTTTCGAAGAATGGGCAGCAATATTTGATAGTGCAGAAGCTGATAAAAGACATTCTGAATTTCTTATTAAGCCACTATTTAGAGGTGTAAGCAAAAAAGATCCTCAAAAAGTTATTGTCATTCATCAGGCTCCAGAGGGTAATGTTCAAAAGTTTGTTGAAGCTAATGGTGATTGGATGGCAACGCATAGAGTCGATCTTTCAACTATGGAAGAATCTTCTTGGACTTATGCAGAATCATAGAAAACTTATTGAGATTAAGAAATGAAACGTGGAATTTTCTACATCCCTTTGGTTATTTTCATTTGGGGTTGTTCCAAGACTTCAATGACAGATTCGATCTCAATTTCAGAAACCCAAAGGCAGAGAGAAGTTTGTCTAGATTGGTATGGCTACAGAATTGATACCAAGAAGGCAATAAGCGATTTAAATCTTAAAATAGAAACCGAGTCAGAATTGATGGCTTATTGCGATTTCTTTAAGAATGTAGCTGATACAAAAAAATAAAGATTCAATATCTACAATTATTTAGTTATTTAATTTCTAACTTCTCCGCCTTCCTCAATATTTGATTCTTTAAAAAAACAAGCGCATCTAATTTTTCTTCTTTTTCTTCAATATTTACAAATTTCATTTCTGCAACTTCAATAATTGCTTTATTAACATTTTTAAGCTGTTTCTTAATAATTCTTTTTGGTTTTTTAATTGATTCCATTGGAATTATCATTTTCTTTATATTCCCTTTATTTTCTGAAAATGCAAGTCTCTCACTCAAAAAATCTTCTAATTATTTAATTTATAATTTGTTTTTATAGTTTTTATTATTGAATCTTGTGGTTCATCACTTCGGAAACAACTAAAAATCAAGTAGTTTTTTAAGATCTAATCCCCCCAGGAAAATGTTTTTTATTGAGTGTAGGTAAAAAATCTTAAAAAGTAGTTCTTAAGTGAAAGGATTTCAAATAGAAATTTTATCTATAGGTAAAATTTCTTGGACCATGATTGTGTCTGGATAGACTTTATTCTCTAATGTTTTGTATAGTCTCCTTGATTGAGGTGATTTTAGGGAGTTATTGTAATTCTCAATAAATTCTGAATCATTTAAGAAAAATTTTTCTTTATTCTCAAAGCTTCCTTTATAAAAATTTCTTGAAAATTCTGTGCCGATTTTTTTTTGGTTATTCCTTTGTGAAGATAAGTTTTTTAAAGACATTTCAATATTTTTATACATTAAAAATTTAGGTTTCTTGGATTAAGTAATGATTAATTAAAAAATAAATTTTTTTTAAATGGCTTAAATTTCTAAAATAGATATTTGTTGTTATTTCTTAGCTTAATCAAAATTTAAATATGATTTAACAATAGGGATTTAGAAAATATGTATGGATAAAAAACAACTTGTTAACTTCATCACTCTTTCGATTCTTCAAACTAAAAGAGTTGAAGATAGATTATTTAGAAAGGAAATCCAAAACTATCTTATTAAACTAAATAAAAGTCAATTAGAAGAAATTATTAGTGAATTTATCATTTAAAAAATCATGAAAAAGCTATTAGTTTTATTTATCCTTATTATTACTTCTTGCAGTACAAAAGATGAATTATCCATTACCCAAGATGATTTATCCATTACAAAAGATGAAATTTCGATTAAGAAAGATAAATCATCCATTACTGATGAAAAAAAATTGTTTTATGTAACTAAAGAAACTGCTGTTCGTCTTTGTGGAGGTAAATCCAGAATAATTGAAAGTGAAAATGAAGAAATCATCAAAATAGAAGTCAAAGATTTTTCAAGTGCTGAAAAAGAAAAATTTGTTCAATTTACTCTTGTTGAGACAGATAGAAAAGGCGGAAAATATAGAATTGTTAATTGTTATCCAAATAAAGATCCGAAAAAATCGGTAATTAAAACAATCAAGACTAACTACAAGTTAAATTAGTCTTAGGTTAACTAGATCAAATGAAAATATTTAAATGAGATTTAAAGCTGCTTTAAACTAAATAATCTATAAAAAAAGAGTAGAAATATTTTTTATTATGCATCCAAGCAAAGTAGTCAAAGATCCAAAAATCAACGATACTTATTACGATCCAGATGTTGATAAGCTTTATCAATATGTAAAAATTGGTGACTTTCCGCCAGAATGGGTAGTGACAAATATCGATGAAGATGACGATTATTATTACGCTTCGATGGGATATTAGTTTTAATATCTATTATTAAATTCAATAAATTTGTCTCTTTAAAATTTTGTGTGAGGAAGATTAAAGAGACAATCTAAATATAGATAAAAGGGTTTAAGAGAAAATTAAAAAGGAAATAAGATTAAATGAAAAAAATAATAATTCAATGTAAATTAATTATGAAATAATTAGATCAAATAATTTTGATTATATAAAATAAAATTGTTGGAACTTTAAATGGCTATTAAAGATCATAAAAGTTTGCAAGACTCAAGAATTCTTCTTGTAGAGGATGATAAGAGTATTAGGCTTACAGTCAGTGAAACCTTGAGCAGCGAAGGTTTTAGAGTATCAAGTTTCAAAGACGGTTTAAGTGCCTTAGATTTTATTAATAATGATATTAAAAAAGATGTTGACCTAATAATTCTAGATTTAATGTTGCCAGGACTAAATGGATTAGAGTTATGCAGAAAAATAAGAAATGACGAAGACTATACACCCATATTAATTTTGAGTGCTAAAGATAATGAATCAGACAGGGTTCTTGGATTAGAGGTTGGTGCAGATGATTATTTAACAAAACCTTTTGGTTTAAATGAATTAATTGCTAGATCAAGAGCCTTAATAAGAAGATCTAAACGTAATAAAAAATATATAGAAAAATCAAAAACTGTTCTCGAGTTTAATCATATAAAAATGTTTTTGGAAGAATGCAGGGTAACTTCTTTTGATAAAGAAATAACATTATCTCCCAAAGAATTTAAATTATTAGAGTTATTTATGAAAAATCCAAAAAGAGTTTGGTCAAGGGATTTAATACTTGAAAAAATATGGGAAATTGACTTTATTGGTGATACTAAAACCGTAGATGTTCATGTTAGGTGGTTAAGAGAGAAATTAGAAGAAGATCCCTCTGCTCCAAAGTTTCTTAAAACTGTAAGAGGTTTTGGATATAAGTTTGGATGAAAATGAAAACACTACAAGAAGTATTATTTTTTTTACATCAGAAGTGGAAAATAAAAGTCAAGCATTTTTCTCAATCAAAAGAAAAAAAATTTGAAGTTGATAAAAATAAGTATAAAAAAACTATTGATTTCCCATTTGATAAAATTAGACCTCAAGAAGTGTTGTCTTGGCTAGATTATTCATCGCAAGGGTGGATAATCTTATCATCTGATCTGACAATAAAATTTATCAATCAGAAAGCTTTATCTCTTATTAGGGTTATCAAGTATAAAGATGTTATTGGAAAAGCAATTAATGATATTAATGAGCTTGAAGTACTTAGTAATAAAATTCTATATTTAAGAAAAAAAGATTTCCCATTCAACCTTGATTTCACAATTGCGGGAGTACCCATTTCGGTAAATATTGTTAGAGGAAGAAAAAAGAATTATTTAATATTATTGGAAAGTAAATTATCAATTGAATCGATAAAAAAACGACAAAATCAATTAATTAATGATGTGTCTCATGAACTGAAAACCCCTCTTACATCACTTATCTTAATTGGGGAAAGACTTGAATCAGTAGTATCAAAAAAGGATAGGTATCTTGTTAAAAGACTTAAGAAAGAGTCAAAAAGATTAAGAAAAATGGCCGAAGAGACTTTAGAGCTTTCTAAGCTAGAAAGTAGCGAAGATTTTAATAAAAACAAAAAAATATCTATTTCAGATTTGATTATGGAATCTTGGCAAACACTAAAACCGCTTGCAGAAAAAAAGGATATAAAAATAAATTTATTTTCTCCAACAAAATATTATATATCTGGGGATATTGAAAATTTAAAAAGAGCATTTATAAATATTTTAGATAACGCTATTCGTTATTCCCCAACAAAAGAGGGCATACAAATTGAAATTTTTAAGAGAGATAGCTCTGTTGTTATAAGAGTTAGAGATAAAGGCATTGGATTAGAAGAAAATGAATCAAATGACATTTTTTCTCGTTTTTATCGTGGGGATCCATCAAGGACTAAATTTAAGAAAAGTGGAAGTGGTTTAGGTCTTTCAATTACAAAAAAAATAATTAATAACAATAAAGGTTTTATAAAGGCATTTAATCATAAAGATGGTGGAGCGATTATTGAAACTATCTTTCCGTGTCTTAATACAGATTAATAGGGAAAATTTAAAAAATATTAGGACATGATTTTTCTGCAATAAATTTTTTTAAATTCAAAACCCCTTCTCTTGTAAAAAGAATGCTTCCTTCTTTGGAGTCATCTGCCCAATAAGAATCTCTTTTGCCAATAGCTAACCAAAGCCTATCAGGTAGTGTTGGCATGTACATACTCTCGAAAGCAGATGTTCCAATGTCATTTTCTTCTTTCATATCTTTGCATGCTTCTATCATTAGTTTGGGTCGATTTAAATAATGCCTGACACCCTGCCAATAATATTTTGTTTCAGCTTTAACTGGGGCGATGAATAAAATAATAAATATTAGGTATTTCATGATTTAACTTTTTTTAATTATAAGAACTGCAAAAAAGCCACCTTATATAAAAGGTGACTTTTATTAGAAGTTTTAACTAGATTTTTCCAATATTTAGGAAAAGAGTTTCACCAGTTGATTTCTTTCCAGTCCCGTCGTTGTCAGTTGAAATCCATGCTTGCCCTTCGCTTGTTATTGCTAAGCCTTCAACCTTTTCAAGGATAAAACCACCCGTAGATTGCATTACTGGTTTTAGATCAGTAACTAACTCTTTTTCAACTAAAGGATAAAGTCTGGGAGGAATATTAGTCTGAAGACCTTCGAAAATAACTTCATCTAAATCTATTTTATATATAGCTTTCAATTTCGCTTTCTTTCCATAGAAACTATCTCTTTCGATTACATAAAGTGCCCCGTCATGGTAAGTCAATTCTGAAATGCCAACGCCACCTTTTTTGATCCTATCTAATTGATAATTTACGGCCCCCCACTGTTTGGTTTTTAAATTATAGGAAAGGATCTTAGTAGTATTGAAAGTATCATCACCCCAAGGCTTCTGTTGAGCAATATAAAGAATATCCCCATTCCTTGTTATGCCTTCAAAACCAGGATTTTTAGCATAATTAAGATATGAAGCTGGTGGAGTTATCTTCTCTAAAATTTCACCATCTGAGCTTACATGGTAGATTGCAGGAGGATGTTCATCTAGCTTTTTCTTGATTCCTTCAGTAGAAATGTAGAATCCACCATTACCATCAGTAGTAATACCTTCTTGATCCATAAATAATGCAGTCTTACCATCTAGCTTTATATCTATAGCTCTTTCTAATAGTGCTGGGGAAGATGAAGGATCAATAACGTAAATTCTTGGCTGAGTTTTAAAAGTCCCATCATTTACAGCATAAATTTTACCGTCATCACCAGCCACCATTCCACTTATCGCACCCCAAGATACAAATTCAAGGCCATTTTCATTTGTTAAATGTGGGTATGAAGCAGGAGCATCTTGTAGTTGATAAATAGTCACATGAGAAGATAAACCAGGTTCTTTTTTGTTGTAGTCTTTTTCATTTGCTGAGGCAATTAATCCCCTCTCTGGAATTGCGACAAATCCCTCTGGTCCAATGCCTGATGGAAGTAATTGAGTAAGCAAAGGTTGATTTAGTTCTGTGATATCGTAAACAGCTACTATCCCAGCTCGTTCAGCACCAACAAATAAATAGGGCGTTCCATTAATTTTTGAATATGTAACTGACTCAGGTTCTACTCCCTTTTTACCTGCTCTCCCATCTTGGAAATGACCTATTTGTGCAATTGCTCTTTCTAGTCTATTTGCATCTTCATAAACTACTGTTCCATCTTTTTTAAAAATAGTCCAGGATCTTGAACCACCTCTTTTTGCCTGACTTGGATCAATATGCTTGTAATCGCCTTCATTTGCTGTTGCAAAATGGTCATTATCAATCCAAGTAAGACCATCGGGCTCTCTTCTTACATTCTTTAGTTTGCTTTTAAATTTATGTGCTCCATCTTTCTTTGTATCCATTCCTGCCATTTGTTTTACAACTCCTGCCGAGAAATGTGATATTACATTTCCATCTTTATCAATTACTGCAAGATGGTTGTTTTCTTGAAGAGAGACAACTGTTTCACCAAGATCATTAATAGCAACGAATTCTGGTTCGGGATCAAAAGGAGCTATTTCGGATAAGCCTGTTAAATCTACTTTTTTAATTGAGTTACATTGTATTTTTCCTCTTTTGTTTAACTTCACAAGAGAAACATAACCTGGAGGATTAATTTGAATGCCATTGTCATCAATTTGAGGGATAAATCCATTTTTATATTCTTCATCCCTCTCATTCTCTATAGCGACAGCTAGAAATGTTCCGTCTGGTGAAACAAAAACGCTATCAGGCTGCCCACCTAAATCACATTCTTTTACTGCTTTTCTTGTTTCTAAATTGTATTGAACTATTGCTCCTGAAGGATTTGTATAACTTTCAGATGTATTTGAACCTATATAAGCATTGTTTCCAAGTGCTGCAATTCCAGTGGGTTCTGCTTCAAGTTCAACAACTCCCAATGCTTTAGGTTTTGCAGGGTCTGAGATGTCAACTAAACCTACTACTCCTAGATCGCTATCTGTATACATCAAAGTCTTTCCATCTTCTGATGCTGTAACTACTTCTGAAGAAGTTTTGGTTGTAGATTTTGATCCCTCTGGTAAATTGTCACTTACATTGAAAGATGAAATTCTGTTGAAATTTTTTTCATTTGTCCAATATTTTGTATTCCAATTTGCAAATCCGCTACTTGTAGAGGAAGCGACAATTGCAAGTAATGCTGAAAAACTTGCAGCAGCTAATTTTTTTTTCATTTAGTGCGTAAGGAAACACCTTCATATGATCCCTTTAAAAAGTTAAGAAAAAAAAATTAATTTATTAAGAACAAATTAAGGTTATAAAACTATAAAAATAAAAAAAAGACCTACCATAGGCAAGTCTTTTTAGGTGTGTAAGATTTTCTAATTAATTTAATTAGAAAGAGAATGATACGAATGCACCAGCTCCAGTAGTATCAGCAGTTGTACCTGTTGTTTCAGAAATGTAAACAAAAGGTGTAATACTCATACTGTCGTTGATTGGATATTCGTAAGAAATATCATAGGCATAAATTTCTTCTGCATTCTCTGCTATTTTTCCATTAGTTCCAATGTTTGCACTTAATGTACCTTCGCCTAAATCAGTACTTATACCAAAAGCCCACTGAGTTGTGTCTGAACCTGAATCTGGAGTACCAGCTTCAAATCCACCGCTAAAGGTAGTTGGTAATTCTTCAGGACTGTAATAAGCCACTAAACCGTAGTAGCTGGCAGTGTCTTTATCTGAGTAAGCTGCAGTGAATCCATAGGTATCTGTCTCATAACCTAAAGCTAGACCATAAGCATCACTACTTTCTTTAGTAAACAATCCGCTACCGTCTCCACCAGATGCACCAAATCCAAACTCCCAACCATCGCCAAATCCTGTTGCAGCACTAAATGAAGTATCACCACTTAAGTCAACAGAGTTTGCAGCACCACAATCTCCTAAATTATCAACCATGTTATTCATGGAACAAGCATTAGGCCAAGTCTTGGATGCATCCATAGAATGACCAACAGCCACCTTCCAAGAACCTACTGGGAAAGTGTAGTTAATGTCGTCAAGCTTAACGACATCAGCATTAGATGAACCCCAGTCTAAACCAGTCCCGTCAGCACCAACGTTTGTAAGGCCATTTCCAGTTTCTAACTCAATGTTTAATTTATCTTCACCTGTGAAGCTTGTATTTAAGTCAACTTCAACGATGTATTCAAACTGAACAGTATCATTGGATTTAGTTGCTGAATCAGTTGCACCTATTAGGAACCCTGCTGAACCACTCATAGTAGTAGTTTCTGAGAAACTACCAGCTTCGATTCCATTAACGCGAGCTTCAAGGCCATCCACTCTTCCTTTCATAATTGCTAACTCAGAACCAAGCTCATCACTTAGTCTATTGATTGCAGCTCCGTTCATTAAGCCTTCACCACCTGCAATTAAATTGTTTAATTCAGCAGCAGCTTCTAAACGGGTAACAGAGTTACCATTAAATTTTGGACTATTTGTTAGATCCTTTAGTGAATCGTAAGCCCAATCTCCTGGGAATAAAGTATCTGATTTGAAATCACCTAAAGATACTAAATTGTTAGAGTTTGTATAATCACTAAGATCTGTTGAATTGATCTCAGCTGCATTTACTGCGAAACCTGATGCCAATGAAATGACGGCAGGAGCAGCAATTAATTTTTGAAAAAGTTTCATGAACCTCAACACGTAAAAATGGATAAAAATCCATATTTATAAGAACGAATTTAGGTTAAGAAACGGGTAAGAAATAAAGTCAAAAAGGAAAATTTAAAGAGAAATTAAACTTCCCTTAAATTAAATAAAAAAATGTCCATTAATTTCGAGATTTTTTAAAAAAAAAAGTTAAATATTATACTATGTTTATTTTTAAATATTTTTATATCCAAACGAAAAAGCTCAATTTGATATTTAGTTTAAGAAGAGGTTAAGAGCTAATTAACCACAGGATAAAATTTTAATTAATGAGTATTTGTGTATAAATTCGGTGCTATATATATGTAGTCTTTCATTTAATCATGACATCCATGAACATAGCTAAGAAAGCTTTGGTTTTCACTTCTGCAGTAGCCATTGCTGCTGGTACAAGTGTTCCTGGCACAAGTGTTTCTGCTAGAACAAGATTAAGTGGTGCTGGAGCATCATTTCCTGCCAAAATTTACACTCGTTGGTTCAAAGATTTAGCCACTTCAGGAGGGCCAAGAGTAAACTATCAAGCTGTTGGTTCAGGCTCTGGAAGAAAAGCTTTTATTGATCAGACAGTAAACTTTGGTGCTTCTGATGATCCTATGAAGGATAAAGATATAGCAAAGGTAACAAGAGGATTAGTACAGATTCCTATGGTTGGAGGAACTATTGCTTTTGGTTATAACTATGATTGTGATTTGAAACTTACTCAAGAGCAAGCAGTAAGAGTTGCTATGGGTATGGTTAAAAACTGGAAAGAATTAGGCTGTAAATCAGGTAAGTTAACTTGGGCACATCGTTCTGACGGATCAGGCACAACCAAAGCTTTTACTAACTCTATGGAAGCTTTTTCAAAAACTTGGACACTAGGAACAGGTAAATCAGTTAAGTGGCCAGCAGGCGTTGGAGCAAAAGGTAATTCAGGTGTAGCAGGTTTTATACAAAATACTCCTGGTGCAATTGGTTATGTTAACCAGTCTTACATAAAAGGTAATGTCAAAGCTGCTGCACTTCAGAATCTTTCAGGTGAGTTTCTAAAACCATCTGTAGAAGCAGGAGCTAAGGCTCTTAATGGTATTACTCTAGATGAAAATCTTGCTGGTAAAAATCCTAACCCAACTGCAAAAGGAGCATACCCTATAGCTTCATTAACATGGATACTTGCTTATGAAGAGGGTAATGGAAGAAACACTAAAGCTATCAAACAAGCCTTTAATACATTGTTAAGTGATGAGTATCAAGATAAAGCTCCATCACTTGGATTTGTCCCCTTAAAAGGAGATATTCTTGAGAAGTCAAGAGCTGCTGTAAAAAGAATCGGTAAATAAATCGTAAGACAATATTTAAAAGGAGGAATTTATTTCCTCCTTTTTTTTTATGCAAACAAATATTTTGACAAGCCTAAAATTAAAGAAAAAAGAATAAGTATGTATGTTGGAACTATTTTAAAAAAAGACAATAGTGTGGAGATTAAAACTATAAAAATAGAGCTAATTAAAAAGAATTTTGATGAAAAACTATCTTCAATTAAATCAAATCCAGAAAAAATAACTGCTCCAGGAATTGTATTGATCACTCCTTCGATAAAGTAATTAATCGATTTAATTCTGTTTTTTATAAAGCCTTTTCCAAAAACAAAAATCAATAAAAAACTTGGTAAAAAAATTGCAAAAGTTGATATAAATGAATACTTTAAAGCTTCATTTATTCCTCCGATCGAAAACCCTGCTTTATATCCAATAAAACTTGTAATTAATAAGACAGGCCCAGGCGTTATTTGGCTAATCATTATTCCATCTATAAATTCATTATTTGTTAACCATCCTTGCGAGATAACATAATCACTCATTAGAGGAATGATTACTAATCCACCTCCAAAAATAAAAAGTCCCGATTTAAAGAAGAAAAAAAACAGATTAAGATAATCTACTAGAAACTTTAAGTTTATAGACTCTCTTAAAAAATTAAAAAACTTTGATATATCTAAAAAGACCGAGCTAATCAAAAATGAGGTTGTTGAAAATATAGATAAAGGGACCAAGCTATAAAAAATATTTTTGAATTTCTTTAAAAATATATTTATCAATCCTGCAATACTAAGAATTGTTATGAGTGGAAATTGAATACTATTATATTTAGCAAATATAAGTAGAAATAATATTGAGCTGGAGAATAATATTCGATCAAACTTTAATCTTTTTTTTAATAGAACTAATGAGAATGAAAAAATTATCCCTGCAATAATAGGCGGATTAAAATAAATTAAATCTGTTAAGAATTTTGATCCAGAACCAATTTGCCAAAAAAAACTAAGAGCTAATACTGAAATGAATCCTGGGATAATGAAACTTATACCTGATATCAATCCACCAAGATAACCATTGATTTTAAGACCTATATATATTGCCAATTGAGTAGATATTGGTCCTGGAAGTATTTGACATAATCCAATACCTTTTTCAAAAGATTGATTTGATATCAATTTTTTATTATTTATAAGTTCATCTTCGAATAAGGAAATATGAGCATAGGGTCCTCCAAAACTTAAAATACCAATTTTTAGGAAAGTTTTTGCAAGTTCAATTAAGGATATTTTTGCCATTAAAATATTCTAATTCCTAAAAATTAGTCCTTATGGAGCTGATAAGCTTTGTTTGATTGATGGTAATTTAAGACTCGAAATCCAAGATAAGAATATTAAAAGTGATGAAAAATAAAGACAATATTGAAGACCAATACTCGGATTTCTCCCAATCATAAATAGTAAGCCAGATAGTAATGTTCCAACTAGTCTTCCAGCAGCATTTGCCATGTAATAGAAGCCAACATTTAAACTGACTTTTTCATTATCAGAGTAGGCCAAAATCATATAAGAATGTGTAGAGGAATTCATTGCAAAAACAAATCCAAAAATAGTAAGTCCTAAAATTATTGCTATTGATGGAGAACTTTCTCTCCATAATGCGACTCCTATCAAAGATGGTATTACCATTAATAAGGCACTCCAAAATTGGATAGCTTTACGATCTGGACTTTCTTTCTGGCCCCATATCTTTCTAATTGCTGGAGCAGAAGCCTGAACAATTCCATAACCTATTACCCAGGCCCCAAGAAATAATCCTATTTCCATGTAGTCCCAACCAAATGCCATATCTAGGAATACTGGAAGAGCTACAACAAACCAAACATCTCTTGCTCCAAAAAGAAAGAATCTTGCTGCAGAAAGAATATTTATGGCATTTGATTTTGAAAAAAGATCATTAAAAGCTGGTTTGGTTTTCATCTTGCCAATTTCTCCAGGTAAAATTAATGTCAATAAAAAGGCTAAGCAGAGTCCAAAACCCATAATTCCTACAGCATTATTGAATCCAAATAACTTATATAAAAGTCCACCCAAGAAAAAACCAACTCCCTTAAGAGCATTTTTAGATCCAGTTAAAATAGCAACCCATTTAAAAAGTTGTTTTTGGCCAGTATCATTGCCATCATTTGTCTCTGGGACTACTGTCTTAACAGCACTTTTAGCACTCATTTTGTTTAAATCTTTTGCTATTCCACTAACTGCTTGAGCAACCATAACGTATGCGACACTAAAAATTACCGGCCAATCTTCCTTAACTGGAATAAGCATAAAAAGAGCGATGATTTGCAGGATAGTCCCAATCCATAAAGTAAGCCTTAATCCATATCTTGCTCCTATCCAGCCACCATAAAGATTAGTAATTATTCCAAAAAACTCATAAAAAAGGAAAAGTAAAGCAATTTGTAGAGTTGTGTAACCTAGCTCATGAAAGTGACCAACAACTAATAATCTTAATGCGCCGTCAGTAAGCGTGAACGCCCAATAGTTTGCTGTTACAACACTATATTGTTGAATATTAGATAACTTCATAAAGACATAAATCAAATCTCTTTTTTGATTACATATTCAGTAAGATCTGCAAGTCTGCAGCTGTAACCCCACTCGTTGTCATACCAAGCGTATATCTTTAATAAATTTGAATTAACAACCATCGTTGATAAACTATCAACTATTGAACTTCTAGAGTCATTTACATAATCTGCAGAAACTAAAGGTCTTTCTTCGTAGCCAAGAATTCCTTTTAAATAAGTTTCTGAAGCTTCCTTTAGTGCCATATTCACTTGTTCAGTTGTCACTTCTTTATTTAATTCAAAAACTGCATCTGTTAAAGAACCATTAAGTAGAGGAACTCTTACTGCATGTCCATTTAATTTTCCTTTTAATTCTGGAAAGATCTCAGCGATAGCTTTAGCAGATCCAGTGGTAGTCGGTATTAAACTTTGCATACATCCTCTTGCTCTCCTCAGATCACTTTTATAAAAATCTACAGGAACTTGAGTGTTCGTTACATCGTGAATAGTTGTAATAGCACCGTGTTTAATAGAAAAATTTTCATTAATTACCTTTACTATCGGAGCTAAACAATTTGTAGTGCAGGATGCTGCAGTTACTAATTTATGTTTGGTAGGGTCATAAAGACTTTGATTTATACCGTAAACAATATTCAGTGATTCAGCTTCTGCAACAATTCCTTTGACTGGACAAGCTACTATTACTCTTTTCATCCCAAGAGTATCAAAATAGGGATTTAGTTTGTCTGGCTTTTTATTCTTTCCTGTACATTCCAAAATAATATCTACAGAAGATTTTTCCCAAGGAACATCAAGGTAATTTTTAAAAGATGTGTAGGTTAATTTCTTTCCATCAATTATTATTTCTTCTTCTTTAACCTTTATATCTTTCACCCATCTACCATGGACTGAATCGAATTCGAGTAAATGCGCAGCAGCATTCGAATCTCCTGCTATCTCATTTATATGAGTTATTTCTATATCAGCTCTATCCCATAATGCTCTGAAAACTAATCTGCCAATTCTTCCAAAACCATTAATTCCAATTTTCATCACTGTTGAAATTTTCTATATTAATTATACATCAAAATATTTTGATGTATCAAGATGTTTTGATTAATGAAATC
>QCNH01000011.1 GCA_003213275.1 Prochlorococcus sp. AG-424-M03
ATTAAAAATCTTGATAGTGTTTGCATTGCTTATTCAGGAGGAGTAGATAGTACATTGGTTGCATCAATAGCATTCGAGCAATTAGGTAATAAAGCTATAGCAATTACTGGTATTTCTCCTGCATTAGCAAAAACGCTTCGTGAAGAAGCAAAAAGTCAAGCAAAATGGATTGGAGTAAAGCATTTAGAAATTAAAACATCTGAATTAGAACAATCAAGCTACAGTAAAAATCCAAAAGATAGATGCTTTGCATGCAAAAAAGAGCTTCATAAACATACTACCTACTTGTCCAAAAAATTGAATTACAAGATTGTTTTAGATGGAGTAAATCTGGATGATCTTAAAGATTACAGACCAGGTATAGAGGCCGCAAAAAAGGCAGGAGTTATCTCTCCACTCGCAAAATTTAAATTATCAAAACAAGATATAAGAGATATTTCAAGAGCATTAGGTTTTCCTTGGTGGGACAAACCTGCTCAACCTTGCTTGTCATCAAGATTTCCTTATGGTAATGAAATAACTAGTGAAAGACTAAAAATGGTTGAGAAAGCAGAAGAATATCTAAAAAAAGGTGGTTTATCTGATGTTAGGGTTAGATGCCAAGGCTCAACCGCAAGAATAGAAATTCCCCAAGATGAATTAAAGCATTTTTTTAACAAATATAATTTCAGTGAATTAGTTCAATATTTTTCAAATTTAGGATTTAATTGCACAAGCTTAGATCTAGAAGGACTAATAAGCGGCAAATTAAATAGATAATATTGAAAGTTAAACAACTGTTCTTATCTGTGTAAGCACTGATTCAGGTGGATTTCGCTCTATGACACGCAGGGAATGTTCTTTAGCATTTAAAGCTTCAATTAAATATTGACTGGCAAGTTCTGGCAACATATTCTGACCACAAGTAAAGATATCGACTGCAGAATAATTAGATTCAGGCCAAGTATGGATTGAAATATGGGATTCAGCCAATAATGCAATTGCCGTTACACCTTGAGGTTCAAATTTATTACTTATTAAATTCAGAACTGTTGCCTTTGCCAATTTGGCAGCTTTGTTTAACGTACAACGCAAAAAGGATTCATCATTTAATTTATCGTAATCACAACTATAAAGTTCCAACAAAAGGTGTTTACTTTGATGACTTAATTTATGGTCATTATTAAACGAACTTAAAATTTGATTTTTTTTTGGGGATTCCATTAAAGAAATTTATATAAATATAAGATTAGCGAAAAATCTTGACTTTTAGAATTATAAATGAATCATTTGTGAAGAGCCTAAGAAAGACTGATTAAATTTATCTAGATGTGTCGCACTTATAAAACATTGACTATCTTTGCCAACAGAATTTAATAACAAATTTTGCCTAGTTATATCTAATTCCGCCAACACATCATCCAATATAAGTATTGGAGGGACATTTAATGTTTTAGTTAATAAATCTAGTTCAGCCATCTTTAAAGCCAAGATAAAAGTTCTTTGCTGACCAGATGAACCAAATTTTCTTACTGAAATATTATTAATTAGAAACTCAATATCATCACGATGCGGGCCAAAACTACATTTACCAGTCAATGCTTCGATTGAACGCTGCTTAAATAGTTGTTCTACTATTTTCTTACTAATAACTTCTTCTTCTTCTTCTTCTGGACTAATATTTTGTATTCCCGAAAGATAATTTATACTTATTTGCTCTTTAGATTTACTTAAATGATTATGCCAATATTCAACATATGGTTTAATTTTTAATAAAGCCCTTCTTCTGCGCCTAAAAATTCTTGTACCTATTATTGACATTTGAATATCAAAGCTTTCTACAATGTCTGAGGATTCTTTATTTAGGAAGCCTTCCGAACGCCAAAAATGACTTCTTTGTTTTAAAAGCCTGTTAAATCTACTTATCAAGTCTATATATACAGGTTCAAGCTGAAATACAACTTTATCAATCCATGTTCTTCGATAACTGGGTTCACTTCTAACAATATCAATATCATTAGAACAGAAACATACGCTCCTTATGTAATTCTTTATTTCACTTTGCTTTTTTAATATTGATTCATTAACGTAGATTTTTTTAGGTCCTTTTCTAAATAAATTTAATTTTAAATCATCTCTAAAATCTATTTGTCCTATAACTACAGCCATATCACTATCATTTTCTATTAAGTCTTTATCGCTTAATGCTCTATTAGATTTTAATTGACTTAAAAATTCAACTGATTCCAATAAATTTGACTTACCAATACCATTACACCCAAGAACAATTGCTCTTTGTTCTTTTAGGTCAATTTCAAAACTTTTATGGTTTCGAAAATTATTAATTTTTAATTTATTTAAAAAAATTTTCTTTATGCATTCATTAATTAAATTAGCTAAGTTTGGGATATTTAGAATTTCTTTAAAGAAATTTAAAAAAAGGGCATGTAGCTCAGTTGGATAGAGCATCAGATTCCGGTTCTGAGTGTCGGGGGTTCGAATCCCTCCATGCTCGTTATATTGATTTTAAAGGTTATAGCCCATTACTCTTATTCCATTTGGATCTAGTATGAATCCACTTTCTTCTAAACTTTTAAATGCAGAAGGTGGTGCTTGCACAGAAATACTACATCCAGGCATTTCTTTATTTATTTTCTCAAGAGTTACTTGAAGCAAAATTGAATAATAAATTTGCTGATTATTACCTGGCGCTGCACTTAAATTCCATAAGTTAGCATTCAATCCCTTATCGGATGTAACCCTTACAAAGCCATATAATTTAGTTTTTAATTCATTCTGTATAGTGAAAAAGAAATTACTTTTCCGAATAGCATCTGTAAGGGGTTTTATTGGGTATGTCTCACAACCACAATTCGCTAACAGCTTATTAACTTCTTTAGCTATTGGGATCTTAGAAGAGTTAACAAAATAACCTTCTGGAAGAACAAATTTTTTTTTAGAAAAATATTGCAATTATCAACCTGTATTTCTCATGCCAGCAGCTATCCCATTAATAGTTAATAGTGCCCCCCTCAATAATTCACTTCTACTATAAGCTCTTCTAGACTCATCTTTGTCAATAAGAAATTCGCTAATTGGAGGTTGTCTTGTTTGGTCTCTAAGTCTTCTTAAAAGTGAAACCTGTAAAAATCCCAATGGAATGATTGTCTTATTTCTCAAGCTTACTGATGATTTTAAGTCTTTATCAGATTCGAGAAGCTTATTTTTACCAGTAATTTCCAGTATTAAAGATTTTGTTAGGTTATATTCTTTCGAAATTACTTCAAAAATCACATCGAAAGAATCTTTATTTTCTTGACTGCCAAGAGTATCAACGTAATATTTAGCAACTTCCAAATCCACTTTGGATAATGTCATTTCTACCTTAGATATAAGCATTCTGAAAAATGGCCATCTTTGATGCAGAACTCTTAATAATTCAATTTGTTGTGGGTCCGAATTTAATTCAGATGATAATGCAGTACCTACTCCAAACCAACTCGGCAAAAGAAATCTACTTTGTGTCCAGCCAAATACCCATGGAATAGCTCTTAAACTGGACAAATCTTTTGCCCCTTTTTTTCTTCTCGCAGGCCTGCTAGATATTTGTAATTTACTTATTTCTTCTATTGGCGTAACTTCTTGAAAGAAATTTAATAAATCAGGATTCTCATGCACTAATTTTCTATAATGGGACCTTGATGTTTCTGCCAGCCTAGACATTAATTGATTCCATTCTGGAGTAGCATCAAGTCTATTATTGACTAAACTATTTTGAATAACAGCTGTAGTAACAGTTTCAAGATTGTACAAAGCCAATTCAGGAAGACTATATTTAGAAGCCAAAACTTCACCTTGTTCTGTTATTTTTATTCGTCCTTTCAAAGTACCGCTTGGTTGAGCCAATATTGCCTGATAAGCTGGTCCTCCCCCTCTACCTACAGAACCGCCTCGTCCATGAAAAAGTCTTAGCAATATATTATTTCTACTTGCAAGATTTTGAAGAGCTATTTGGGCTCTATGAATTTCCCAATTACTAGAAACAAACCCTGAATCTTTATTACTATCAGAATATCCAAGCATTAATTCTTGAAGAGGTTTAAAAGATTCTCCAACTTTTGGCAATAATGATTTGTAAAAATCTAATTTAAACAACTTTCCCATTACTTCTGGTGCTCGCTTAAGATCTTCAACAGTCTCGAACAGAGGGACAACTAATAATTGTGACTTTTGTGAATTCTTATCAATAAGTCCCATTTCTTTTGCAAGTAAGAGAACTTCAAGCAAATCAGATGCACTATGACTCATTGAAATTACGTAAGAATGGCAAATACGACTACCAAATTCTTGCTGCAATCTCTTAACCATTTTAAAAACTGAAAAAGTTTCTTCAGTAGTTTTTGTCCAGATGCCCTCAGAGGGAATTAAAGGTCTTTTTGTATTTAATTCTTCAACAAGCCATTTAATTTTCTCTTCCTCAGACATTTGGTCATATTGCACAGATAAATCAAGATAATTTGTAAGTTCTTGTAAAGCATCACTATGCCTTGTACTTTCTTGACGAATATCTAAACTTGCTAAAGAAAAGCCGAAAATATGAACCTGAGTAAGTAAGGTATTTACCGCCTCACAAGTTAAATCTGTACTAATCAGGCTATTTTTGATCAGTTCCAGATCATAAGTAAATTCGTTTATTGATTTATAATATAAGTTTTCAACTTGATCTATATTTTTAGTTTCTATTTCTCCCTCTAAGTCATATTTCCAACCACTTTTAGCTAATAAATTATTCCTTTCTTGCGTTAATCTTAGTTTTTCTAAAATATAACTTAATTTCAATCTATAAGGTTCTGATCTGTATCTTGTCGCCCTAGCTTCATAGATTTCTGGGAACTTAACCCTATCTGTTTCTAATGATTCTAATAGAGAAGAACTTACTTGACTCCATTGCATTGATACACTTAATTGATCTCTAAGATTAGATGTTGCCAAAATATATCTTTCCAACATCAACTGCCTTTGGTAGCATGCAGTTCGCCACGTTATGTCAGGAGTCACCGATGGATTTCCATCCCTATCGGAGCCGACCCAAGAACCGAAATTACAAAAAGATTCAGAGGGCATCTGAACATCTGGATAGTTTTCGGTGAGTGCTTCAGCGATTCTGCCTCTCAATTGAGGCATTGCATTAAATAAAACTTGCTGAAAATAATGCAATGCATAATCTACTTCGTCCAGAACTGAAGGTTTAAATTGATGCAATTCATCTGTTCTCCACCAAAGTCTTACTTCCTCTTTTAATTGCATTTTGAGAGAATTCTTTTCTTCTTTTGTTAAATATTGCTCAACCTGTGTTTTCTTTAACAAATTTGCCACTCTAGTTTGCTTATGTCTAATCGTATGTCTTACTATCTCCGTCGGGTGTGCAGTAAAAACTAAACGAATATCCATTTCCTGCAATAACTCCTCTAATTTTCCTGGAGGTACATTTAATTTCCTTAACCTATAAAATAATTCTCTAAAAGTTACTGGAGCATTTTGTCTAGCCAATGCTGGAGCAAAAGGATCAAGATTATCGGGCGATTTGTGAACATTTTTATTAGTAAAGCTTTGAATATATCTATCTTCCTCCACTCTTTGTTCCAAAATATTTACTAGTTGAAAATACAATGAAAATGCCCTAGCTGCTGCAATGGATTCTGCTAAATCCATAGAATTTACAATGTCAACTATTTCATTTTTAAAAGTTTTTGAACTATCACCATCAATTCGTTTTGAATAACTTAATTCTTTAAGCTGTATCAATCTCTCTGCTTGATCATCTGGGCATTCTTCTCTGAGAACAGATTCCCATAGATCCTCTATTAAAAGGCGATTTTTATCAAGTGGATTATTGTTACTTATCAGATCCACGTTATTATTTTTTATCTGTTGAAAAGATTCCATATAATCATTATGTCACAAGTGAAAATGTTAAGATCAAATGTTTATTTAAATAATCAAACATTCTCGTCTTCACTCTTGATCATATCTTCGATAGAAACTTTCATTATATGTTCAATAGAGAGACCTTGTTCATATTGATTTATCCATTGCATAGATTGATTACCCTCTTCAAGCACTGTATAGATAGGTTTCAAAAGATGTTTCATATTAAATTTTTCTGCGGTAGATGACAAATCTGATAATAATTTTTGAATCCATTCTCTACAAATAACTTTTTTGCCATCTTGCCAGTGAAGTAACTCTGCATTCAGACTATCCTTAGCAGCATTCATTTCATTTTGATCACATATTTCTGCTAATTCATCAATAGGGAAAATACTGGCAGTCAAAGGATCTAAAGTATTTATATTTTCAAAAAGATCTAAAATCCTTAGTTCTAGCATTGCTGTTATAGCTAATAACAAATTAATATCATGAACAAAATCACAAATTCTTAATTCCAAACGATCGAGAATTAAAGGCCTTTCCGGGCCATTTGGTCGGATTGAAGACCAAAAATGCCGGATATTTTGCATATTTTTATTAGCTATATTTTCCTCGATCCAATCAATATAGGAGTTGTGATTTACAAAAAAAGGTACTTTACTTGGTGTTTTTGGAAATTGAATCCATCTCTGCGAATGATTTTCCGTGATTTTATTATTCAAAAAAGGTGAGCTAGCACTTATTGATAGATACAGAGCAGCCTCAGATCTTATCAGTCTAATAGCAGCAAAAAGCTTATCTAAGTCATCTATGCCTATATTTATGTGGACACTTGAAGTTGCAATAGAGGTTCCATAATTTTTCTCTATAAATTGATGATAAGCATTGTTAATTTCAGAGCGTTGAAATTGCGTATTGTGTTTAAAACAAAGTGTAGACGAAGGAATTATCGTTAATCCTTTATTTCTTAGCCATTTTCTTAAATCTTTTCTTGGAGTTATTAATTTCTCGTATAAAAACTTGTAGTCTTTTTCAGGTGTTGTTATATATTCAACATTTCTTTTATCTGGCTCTTTAACAAAATTAGAAAATTTTTTCTCAATAGTAGATGAAACACCAATATGAGAATTCATTGACCCTGTGAAAAGTTCCACCTCAAAACCTTTATACAAATTACCTTTACTCATTTATTTATCCAAACAAGCTAATGCCTTTAGTATTCCCTTTGCTTTATTAATTGTCTCTTGATATTCATTTTTAGGAGAAGAATCAGCAACTATTCCAGCACCTGCCTGAACCGATACATTATATTTTCCATCTTTAAAGGGTTTAACAATCATAGTTCGTATTGTAATTGCCGTATTTAAAGCACCATTAATATCAATAGATCCGTAAACACCGGCGTAAGGTCCCCTTGCATCTTTTTCGAAATCTTTAATCAATTGCATAGCTCTTATTTTTGGTGCCCCAGTCACTGTTCCAGCCGGGAAACATGCCTTTAGCAAATCCCATACATCAGTATTATTTTTTAAGATCCCCTCAACTTCACTGACTATATGCATAACATGTGAATATTTTTCAATAACCATTAAATCTTTGACCTCTACAGTACCAATTTCACAAACTCTTCCCAGATCATTTCTTCCAAGATCTATTAACATTACATGTTCTGCTATCTCTTTTGGATCTTTTAATAAATCCTTTTCTAATTCCAGATCTTGTTGAGGATCGTTTCCTCTAGGTCTTGTACCTGCTATTGGTCTTAAACTTGCAACAATCTGATTTTTTTGATTTTTTTCAGCTTTAACCATAACTTCAGGACTGGAACCTATCAGGTACCATGACCCAAAATCAAAAAAAGACATGTAGGGAGATGGATTAACCATTCTTAGACTTCTATATAAATTAAAAGGTTCATTATTGACTTGAGTATGAAATCTTTGACTTATAACTATTTGAAAGATATCCCCTTTTCTTATATATTCTTTTGCCGAGAGAACTGCATCCTCAAAATCTTTTTTCTTCCAATTACTTTTAATATCTAAATTCAAATTCTCATTTTCATTCCATTCTAAAAACTCATTTTTTTTCAGAGGAACTTGCATTAAATCTCTAATTTTCTGAATTTTAGAAATTGAGTTTAGATAAACCTCTTCAATAGAGGAATCTTTTAAAGAAGTTATATCTGCATAAACCACTGCTGTTATACATCTTTTTATTTGATCAAAAACAACTAACTGATCAAAAAACATCCAAGAACCATAAGGTATATTGTTTTCTTCTATTGCATTTATTGGAACGCTTGGTTCTATTCGATTAATTAATTCATACCCCCAAGAACCATATAACTGTCCAATTGATGGCAAGTTATCAAGAATGGTTGATTTATATTCCTTTGTCCATCTTCTTAAAAGATCAAAGGGGTCCCCTTTATATTTTTCAGTTTTTCCATTATTCCAGGTCTTAACTATCGATTCTCCATAACAAACAGCTTCCCAAAGAGGTTTAGTTGCAACAATACTCCATCTTCCCAGACTTTCCCCACCTTCTACAGACTCAAGAAAAACACCATGTGAATCTTTTTCAGATAATTTTATCCATGTCGATAATGGAGTCTCTAAATCTGCTGGCCATGTTTGAGTGATAGGTATAAAATTTTTTACCTTCTTTGTGAGCCTTTAAAAAACTATCTTTGTTTGAGCTGATCATACTAATAATGTCAACCCAAATTATAAATATATTCTTCTTTTATATCAACATCGAGAAATTTAATCAAAAGTATTCTGAGTTGTAAATTTCAATCCAGCTGGATTAGGATTCTCACCTATTCTCCTTGGGTTATAGCCAACTTTTTCTCTGCCTTCATTAACTTTCTCAGGGAAAACACCATCTTTTGGATGTAAGAATTCAATATCTCCGCCTGGAAAAATTCTGTAAATTTTAAAGTCCTCAATTCTTGGTTTGAAAGCTCTTAATTGAGTACCTAGTGCAAGGCATTGTTCTTTTCTTGCAAAGTACATTAAATTATCACCTTCATGCATAATAGCGGCACCACCTGTAGGTAATTCAAATGCTTGTTCTTTCGAACTATTCCACACAATTGCATACTTTTCTTCGGTTTCTGCTGAGTTTAATAAACCCCCAGTACTTCCTATATGCTTTGGAAATTGACCAACTAAAGTTTCCGGCATCCTAATTTTTGAGTTATTTATAATAAGAAATTAGCACTCATATTTTACAAAATTCAAAATTAATCGGAAAGTTTCTACATTTTTTAATATATATACAACTTGTTTCTCATTTTAATTGGACTCTGAAATCGGAAAAAATACTGTCAAACCCGCATCACGCCTTTGTGTGACATGCCCTCCTAAACTAGCTAACAACTTTTGAGTGGCATTTTGACTTAGTTGTAAACTACCCGTTTGAGGGTTCCAATTCAAAACAGGACCTAAATCAGAACTATTGTCTCTTTTTGGTAGTTCTTTTTTCTGACTATCTAATTTTTTTACTTTTAATTGAAGTTTGAGTTTTTGGCCAGCTGGTCTCAATTCCAAAATTAATGTACTTCCCTCATTCAATCCTCTAGTATTTTTATCAATTAATCCCCTTAACATTAATTCTAATTTTTCAGAATCACTCAAAATTTGTGGAAGTTGTTTGGGGATATCTATCTTTAAAGAAATACCACGTCGATTTAATTGTTTATTCCACAAAGGAGCAAGCTTTTTAAAAATTTCGGCTAAATTAATTTTCGCCAAGTTATTCATTGATGGCACTTCATTACTAACTAATTCTGCTGCATTGAAGATTAAACCAAACCTATCAATTTGTTCATTACATTCATTATCTATTTGAATTAAACGATTTCTCATTGATTCATCCATTTTATATTTTTTTAAAGTAGAACTTATCAGGGTTCTGATTGTTGCCAAAGGAGTTCTTACTTCATGAGAAATTGCACGTAATAATTTTGCTTCAGTTATTTGCACATTTTTTTCATCGTTTTTCACAGAATTCTTTATATTATGATTTGGCGTAATATTTGCTAATTTTGTTGATAATATTGGCCAAAATAATTTTTCAAATTGATTATTAATATTTAGGTTACCTAAATTATTGATTGCATTACGAAATTTTACTCCTTCCTCATAATTTTCTTGATTTAATTTTGCATGCATTAATTCAATTGAAAGTTTCAGGCTTTCTTCATCACACTTCATTAATAGAATTTTCTTATCTTTTTCTCCTACAATTGATAATACGCATTGAAAAGTTGGGGTGATTATCATCAAAAAAGGTTCATAACCATCTTCTTTGCAAAGATTTAAGACTTTATAATTACTAACTAAATCGAAATCTTTTTTTACCTTTTCTGAATTATTGACTGGTAAAAAACCTGCATTCTCATTTTGAAAGTATGGAAACCCCTCAGGAGACCAAAGCCATCCATGAAGTTGATTTAAAAATTTTTTATCATTAAAAGCTGGCAAAGGCGAGGAAACCCAAATCCCCCCCTGTTTATAATTCTGAGGTAGGAAATCTTTCTGAATAACTTCTAAAGAAGCCCACCACATTCTTCTGGATGTATCATCATCCACATATATAGTTTGAACTCCTTTCATCAAAAGCTCTTGAATTTTTTTTATAGTTATTTGTGATTTCATCAACTTCTTAGTGATCTAGAACGTTTCAATATAGACAAAACAAATCCAATAGATATAAAATTAGTCACCAATGACGTTCGACCATAGCTCATAAAAGGAAGGGGAATTCCAGTAACCGGTCCTAATCCAATAGTCATAAATAAGTTAATAATTATTTGAAATAAAAAAGTTGAGGCTATTCCAATAACAATTAGAGATTCAAAGTTAGTCCTAGCAATTGTTGCAGTATTAATGAGTTGTTTAATCAAAAAAAAGAACAAAAATAAAACTATCATGCACCCCACAAAACCCAATTCTTCCCCTAAAGCACTGAATATAAAATCAGTATGTTGTTCTGGTATAAATTGCAAATTAGTCAGCTTACCTTGTAGCAAACCAGTCCCAAATAATCCTCCAGAACCAATTGCAATTTGACTCTGTATCAAATGATATCCGCCACCTAATGGATCTCTATTTGGATCTAAAAATAAAACTAATCTATCTTTTTGATATTCTTTTAAGCCATATTGCCACAAAATTGGTGTCAATTTTGCCACTAATAGATGGAACGCAATAGCGAGAGCAGAAAAAATAATTTTCTTTTTCGAAGATCTATAAGCAAGATATCCTATAACTGGAATCCAGAAAATAAGAAGATTTGGCAAGGTTAGATATAATATAGAAGTGAAAATACAAAACACTAATATCAAAATCCACTCTATGGGCATTTGCGACCAATAGAGCATCACACCTGTCAAAACAAGTAAAACTAAAGAGGTACCTAAGTCCGGTTGAAAGAAAATTAATAACCAAGGAATAGCTACTACTAATAAGGGCAATACTAAATCTCTTATTGTTAAAATTATTTTTTTGTCAAGTATTAAAGCAAGAGCTAATACAGTACTAAGTTTAGCTAGTTCTGAAGGCTGAAAAGAAAGAATGCCCAAGTTAAGCCATCTTTGAGCTCCAGAAACAGAAATCCCAAAAAAATAAATTAGTACTAAGGATATTAAAGTAAACAAATAAAATGGAACCAAATACTTTCTAATTCTCTCTAACGGTATATAAGAAATAAAAAATGCTAAAAAATAACCTAAAAAACCAGTTAGGATATGACCTAAATAGTTCGATACTAAAAAATCATCCTGAATACTTTTTATTAATAAACCCGAAATAATAACTAAAAACAGGGGGATTATAAGTAGTGGAGAAAATAAAAAACCTCTATTAAAGTTGTCTTTTTTTTGTAAAAATCCTCTGTTATTTAATAAAGAAATTCTCCTAAACATCAATTAACTATTAACAAATTGATTCTTAATTAATTGAGCTAAATTACCAAATACAACAGCACTTTCTTTATTGGGTTGGCTTATTGAGATTGGTACACCTTTATTACTATCATCGACGAGAGGGATTTCAATAGGAATTTGGGCTAACAATGGTAAATCATTTTCTTTAGCTAATATTTGTCCACCACCTTTACCAAAAATTTCATATTTTTTACCTGGCATATCTGGCGGAATAAATACTGACATATTTTCTACAATTCCCAGTAAAGGTACTCCAAGTTGTTTAAACATTGCTAATCCCCTCCTTGCATCTTGCAAAGATACTTGTTGAGGAGTAGTGACAACTATAGCTCCAGAAATAGGAACAGATTGAGAAAGGGATATTTGAGCGTCTCCTGTTCCTGGAGGCAAGTCAATAACCAAAAAATCAAGATTATTCCATTCAACTTGGTACAAAAATTGTCGGATAATACTATTAAGCATTGGTCCTCTCCATATAACTGGCTGACCTTCTTCTATGAGGAAACCCATTGATACCAATGAAATTCCATATTTATTTATTGGTATTAGCCTTTGATCACTGCCACTACCTTCTGTAACCTTTGGATTCTGTTCGGCAACTCCCATCATTGAGGGAGTATTAGGTCCATATATATCCGCATCCAGCAAACCAGTTTTTAAGCCTAATTTAGCTAGAGAACAAGCGAGATTAACTGCAATGGTACTTTTCCCAACTCCACCTTTACCACTGCTAACAGCTATGATATGTCTAATCCCATCAATCTTCTGTAATTCAGGAGCCTTACTTTGATCTTGAGATTCTGTTTTAGAAGGATTATTATCTATCTCTATTTGAACATCATCAATATCTTCAAAATCCAATAGTACTTTTCTAACCTCTTGCACAATTCTGTCTCTCTGAGAATTTGCAAATGATGGCAATGATAATGTTACGATTACTCTCGGTATAGTTACTCTTACGTTTTTAATCCAAGCTAATTCAATTACATTTTTCTGTGATCCAGCATCTAGAACTTTTTGTAAAGCAAAATTCGCATCTTCTATTGTGGTCATTAAATTTTTAAATATTTTGGCAAGGTAGTCGACAGTTTAAAAGATTAAGAACTATGTCGAACTATCAAATAATAGGAAATAAGAGCCCCTTAAGAGAAATTATAAAGAGAAACTTATAATTAACCAAAAAAAATTTTTTTCTTCAAGATTTACTAACTACATGTTGAAAGAACCTCCTAAAAACTCGAGAGAAAAAACTAAAAATCTCTTATTAACTCTACAAGACAAAATCTGTTCAGGGCTTGAAAATGTAGATGGGACAGGGAAATTTACAGAAGAATCCTGGCTCAGAGACGAAGGTGGTGGTGGAAGATCAAGAGTATTGAAAAATGGTTCTATTTTTGAGCAAGCAGGAGTAAACTTCTCGGAAGTACAGGGAAAAGAATTACCTCAATCTATAATCTCTCAAAGGCCCGAAGCAAAAGGTCATGAATGGTTTGCTACGGGAACTTCTATGGTGTTGCATCCTAAGAATCCCTATATTCCTACAGTTCATCTGAATTATAGATATTTCGAAGCTGGTCCTGTTTGGTGGTTTGGGGGAGGTGCAGACTTAACCCCTTTTTATCCTTATCTGTCTGATGTGAGGAATTTTCATAACGAGCATAAAAAAGCTTGTGAGAAAGTTGATAAAGATTTGCATAAAGTTTTCAAACCATGGTGTGATGAATATTTCTTCTTGAAGCATAGAAATGAATCTAGAGGCATAGGAGGTATTTTTTATGATTATCAAGATGGTTCCGGCAATATTTATAGAGGAAATAATCAAAATGGAGAGGCATCAAAAGCTTCACAAAATATTGGCAGATCTAATTTAAATTGGGATAATTTATTTTCTTTAGCGGAAAACTGTGGGCATGCATTCCTCCCTTCATATTTGCCAATTATTAAAAAAAGAGCTTCTCAAACATATTCATCTAAGGAAAGAGAATTCCAGCTATATCGAAGAGGTAGATATGTCGAATTCAATTTAGTTTGGGATAGAGGAACGATTTTTGGGCTACAAACAAATGGCAGAACTGAATCTATATTAATGTCCTTACCGCCTTTAGCTAGATGGGAATATGGATATAAAGCTAAAAAGGGTTCTCGAGAGGAATTTCTCACATCAACTTTTACAAAACCCCAAGATTGGTTAAATGATAAAGAGTTAGAGAAATTCTGTATAGAGAATAATATTTTTGATTAAAAATTATCGAATAAAATTTTAAAGTATGTTAAATAGGTGTTTTGAATAAAGAACCGTCACTTTTCAATTGAAGTTTTTCTCCAAGTTCATTTTCTAAAGAGATTAATTCATCCCTATGCGCTCTTAGTCTCATGAAAGTTGAATCATTTTCACTTTCGTTGATCAACCTTAATTCAAATTTCTCCTCTCTTGCTGATTTTTTAAAATAAACAATTCCAGACAACGGACCACCAATTAATCCTAAAAGAATAGGCCACCAACCTAGTTCAGGATATATTTGAATAATTACTAATCCCAAAGCACAAGAACCAAAACCGCCAAGAAAACCTAAAAAAATTGCTAAAAATTTACTAGAAACAACTTGTCCCTTGAATATTAAAATTCTTTGTTCAAAATCTCCTCCTGTTTGCTTCCATCCCCTCAAATTAAGCCATTCACATAAACCATTTAAAACCTTAACTGGCTGCTGAGAAGATGAGATCTCAACAATGGTTGTTCTATCTTTACTGGAAGCCCTAAGAAAAAAAAATAATCCTATGGCCAAGAGAATGGTCAGCAATAATGTTGAGTTTAAGGAATAGGACATTAAATAAATTTTTTCTAGTAACTCGAAAATAAAAATTAAAGTTACATCATATTATAATTTTTTAGATTTATTCTGTAAAATATTCCTATCAGATAAAAATTCTTAATTAAATAAAATCTTAAGTAATATTCAAAATCTTAAATTAATCTAAATACTAATTAAAAATGACTATTGAAAATAAAAATATTGATCTTCTTTATAACGATTTAACAGCAGATTTATACAATCTTTATAAAAGATCATCCTACTTAGCTATTGACACTGAAGCAATGGGTTTAATTCATGGAAGAGATAGACTCTGTTTAGTACAAATATGCAATGAATTCAAAAGAACATCCTGTATAAAAATCGAACTGAATACATCTTCTTCTCCTCATTTAAAAGCACTTCTTGAAGATGACAAAATTACTAAAATCTTTCACTATGCGAGATTTGATGTGGCAGCTCTAAAATGCAATCTTAAAATTAATACAAAAAATATTTTTTGTACAAAAATTGCTAGTAAGTTGGCAAGAACTTATACAAATAAACACGGTTTAAAGGATTTAATTAATGAATTGTTAGGTATAGAATTAGACAAAAGCTCACAAAGCAGTGATTGGGGTAGCAACGAAGATTTAACAAAAGATCAATTAGATTATGCAGCAAATGATGTTAGATATTTAATTGAAGCTATGCATAAATTAAAAGTTATCTTAGAAAGAGAGAATAGATATGAATTAGCTCAAAAATGTTTCGAAACAATTGCTGTACATGCTGATTTAGACATACTAAAATTCTCAAATATTTTTGAACATTAAGAATCAATCTTCAGTTAAAAAATTATCTTCACCATCAAGAGTTTCCATAAGCTTATCAAGAATTCTTGAAGAACTTAATTTATCTCCATCATTTTTTTCACAAATATCTAAGACATTTTGCGCAACTTGTATTTTTTCTTGAATAGTTTTGGAACCTTCTTTCGCAATTTGAATTTCTACTTTCTTCTTAGCAGAAGATAAGCTTATACTCATAAGTTTTGCAATCTCTGCGCAAATTTTTAGATATTGCCGATCATTTATTGGATACATAAAAGAATTAAGAATTAATACGCTAGTGCCATTTACTAAGATAACAAATAAAGGTTTATGGAATCTACGATTTTCTTACTTGCTCCAGATTCTCCCATTCTTTCTTTTCCAATTTTTGCTTGTTCTAAACTATCAACTTTTTCTTTTAGAAGTAAACTTAAACGTTTTAAAAGAATATTTTTATTCTTGCAAACTAAAACACTACCTCCCAATAATCTTGATTGCCTTTTTGCGAATGATTTTGTAAATTGTGGGCCAGATCCCGGTAGAGAAAGAGATGGAATTCCAAGGCCAGCAATTTGCTCTGTAGCCGTTCCTGCATTAGACAAGCCAACTTCTGCCATATTGGCCCATAAATTGAATTTACCTTTTCCAATAACTATATATTGATCTTTCTTTTTCCATACTGAATCTTCATCAATTAAAAATTTAACTTTACTCTGTTTTATGAAACCATATTTATTTAAATAACTTTGAATTTGAATAACATTCGCATTAATGCTCAAAGGCAAAAGTATTACCAATTCCCTTGATAAATGAAAATCTTGCAAACAATTAAGAAAATTATCAAGATTTTTAAGAGCTTCAGGGTATCTACTTCCAACTAATAAAATAATCCTTTTAAAAGAAATAATATTTGATATCTTGTCATTTTTTTCATTTACAAAATCCATCATTGGATTACCCAAGTATTTTGCATTAATATTCTTTCTATTTAAATTATTAGCTGTGATTTTATCTCTCATAATTAAATTTTTACATCTTGGAGATGTCATTAAAAACATTTCCCATGGATCCCATTCAGAACCTTTCAGCTTATGATAAAAATCGCTGAAAGCCCAACCAGGTCCACTACTCCAAGTATGGTCACTTTTGGGAGTTCCTATAAAAGTAAATTCGCATTCTGAACTCCAAGCGAAAAATAATGGTAGAGAATCTCCTACTGCAATAATTTTGCAATTATGTTTTGACTTTTGTTTTACAATTAAAAAATTTCGTAAATTATCAATTAAAAATCCTGCAAACAAATCAAGCAGAAATCCCTTCAGACTTTGATTACTAAAACCTCCACTAGGCAGTTCTTTTAAAAATCCTATTTTACGAAAATTCTTTGTTTGTATGGAATTAAAAACATCTCCATTTCCTACTAAAGGCAAAACTTCGATGTTTTTATTTTTTATTTTTTTTAATAATCTTTGTATTATTTCTAATGCGATTACATCTTCTCCATGGCCATTGCTTATAAATAATAGAGAATGAGTCACCTTACTGTTAAGATCATTAAAAGATTCATTGAAATCTTTTTTGGCGGCATGGCCAAGTGGTAAGGCAGAGGATTGCAAATCCTTTATCCCCAGTTCGAATCTGGGTGCCGCCTTTTTCAGTTTATTAACTACTTTCACTGTAAACCGTTCCAGCACAGTTAGTTTAGAGAAACGGTTATACATTTAATGCTTAAATAATGGGACGGTCAGTGGACTGTCATTGGACAGTAAGTTCGACCCTTTACCTTACTATCCCTTTTTTACCATTATATCTCCCCCCAGTTACTGTCTTCAGAGCAGAAAACAACACCAAACAATATAAAACTTAGGAAATTTGATTAACTTTCATATTGACAGGATCTCTAAAATTAATGAAAGGGATTTAATGTGAAGAATTTAATTTACTTAACTCTAATTTTTGGATTTGGAATTCCTCCTACTTTGGCAGAAAATTTTGAACAATCTGATTGGGATAAAGCAGTTAATCTTGTTTATCAGAACTATGAAAAAGAATATCGAAAAAGATTAGAGGGAACTGATGTGAATCCAAGTTATATGGCAAATGCTATTGATAAAAGTAATTACTGGGTAAAAATAGGAACTCATCAACCCTCTACTTGGTCTGTAATGGATCACTTTAATGTGAATATCTGTAAGGAAACTGTGAAACTTAAAGACTTTAGAGTCAGAAGATAATGAAAAAAATATTTCTTTTAAGTTTTCTTTTGAGCATTTCCTCCCCTGTCTATGCAAATTCATTTTGCCAACTTGTAAGTGAAAAAGAACCAGATGTGAGCATTACTATGAAATATGTTTTAGGTATGGGAGGAGGAAGGGGAACTCTAAATTATAAAAATAAACCAACATTTTATTTTCAAGTTGGAATTCTAAATGGATATGGAGGTCAATATTATGAGGCAAGATCATTTTTACCTGAATCATTAGTAGAAGGAAAAACTTATGTGGAAAGGACACATAATACTGAAGAGATTAATTCTGGAAGATTTATGAATTTTGTTGGCAATCAGTTAGGACGAGTTACATCAAAAGAAGAACGCAAATCAGGAAAATTAAGAGCATTAATGCCAACACTTGCAAAAGATTATTATTACTCAATTCCTTTTACAGAAAAGGGACAATACGGAAGGCAAAAATTATCTAAAAAAATGAAGACTATTCTTGATGCATCTGAAGGTTTCTTTGTGGATTCTGGTGGATGTAGAAAGTTTTTTGCTTATGGATGGGATTAATGAAAAAGCAAAACTGGAGTAGAGAAGAATTAGAGGCATCAGTAAGATCCTATTTAGAGATGCGTCAAAAAGAACTTGATGGTAAAAAATATAAAAAAAAAGAATATTACCAAAGACTATCTGAAGAATTCTCAAGAACTGAAAAGTCTTTTGAATATAGGATGCAGAATATTTATTATGTCTTTTCTTTAATGGGAAGAGATTGGGTTAAAGGGTTAAAACCTGCAAAAAATGTAGGAGTTAACGTTTTTAGAGAAATTGAAGAAATTATTGCTGCTGTTGAAAACAAACTTCCCAATGAATATGCTTCATTTCAAAATGATGTTATTAATTCTCGTAAAAATGCAAAAAATTACCCCCTTTAGGATCCAAAAAACCTAAAAAATCGCAAACTTCTTCAACTAAATATGTCCGTAATCCTGAAGTTGTTGCTTGGGTCTTAAATTTTGCAAATGGGATTTGTGAATGCTGTAAAAAATCTGCTCCGTTTATAAAAGAAGATGGTGATACCTTTTTGGAAGTTAATCATTTAAAACAACTTGCTGATGGAGGAAGTGATACAACAACCAATGCAATTGCTGTTTGTCCAAATTGTCATAGAGAATTACACTTTGGAAAAAATAAATCAATTATAAAAATGAAAGTATTTGCATCAGTAAAAAGGTTAATTAATGAATAAATGAAAAAATTTCTTTTATATAGTTACCGTCCAAAACAGTAAATATTTCAGAAAGAATAAAGTAAATAAATCAAAAAATTATCAACTCTTAGGCGGTCAGTAGACGGTAACTTAACTAGTAAACCTCTGAGAACACCTGCTATAAAACAGTTGTTCTAATTTAATTATTTATTTATAAAGCATTTTAACTATTTTAATAATCATTATCTGCTACACACATTCCTAAACATCTAACACCATTTGATGCTGTTCTTTTGCAATGATTACATAAAATATCATCTTTATTTGAAGAAAGATTAATTTTTGAACTATTTTGAACCTTTAAACTTGTCAAATCTTTTTTTGAATTATAAAGATCCATCTTTAGAGTCTTCATTTGAATCGATACTAACAACAAGTGAAGCATTCGTGTTGGAGGAGGGAATATCCATAATTTTCACAGTCTCTTTGGGCTTATCAACAATTTTCTTTTCTTCAACACTCTCATCAACTGCACATGCTTCGAGAGCCTCTCGCAGTAGTGAATCAAAAGTTGCTCCTGGTAATCTATGTCTTGCAACCTCAAGAAAAGTTCTAGGTAAGGATTCAGAAGCAGCATCTCTCAACGCAGGATTATTCTTTCTATGTTCTTGTTCTTCCTCTATGGATTTAATAAACCTAAGTGTTACATCTCTTTTGGTAGAAGCTTTTATCAACGTATCGTTTTCTGGATTGCTAATATTAGGTTCATTTTCAAGATCAATAAGCCTTTTTTCCAAACTATTTAAAACTTCATTAGCTTCTTTACTAATATGAGCTAATTGACCATCGGACAAATTAGGTAAATCAGCAACAAAAACCTTTCCGTGATCCCTAAGTGTCAAAAAAGTAGGTCTTGGACCTTGAGCTTGTCTACTACTAAATTCAGAATTATTACCTATTGGTCTTTTTGGAGGTATAGGACCAGCTGAACTACGTCTACGTGTAATTCTTTGATTATTTGCAAAAGGCATTGAATTAAAGGTTAAATCTTAATACTTAAACTTCCGATATAATTCGGCTGTAATTTTATTATATTACACCTAACTTTTTCATTTGTGTGTAAAACAAATTTTTTAAGATTCAATTAAAATATATGAACGAGAATTTAAGTTAAAATTTCAGGCAAAAAATTTCCAATTGTTGAATCTTTTTTTCGAACTATATTCCCAATCTCCCAACTATCGATTTCATGATCCTTACAGATTTTGAATATTGAATCTTTAAATTGTTTATCAATTATCAAACAAAACCCCACTCCAAGATTAAAAGTATTCCAAAAATCTTTTTCAGGAATATTACCTTTTTCTTTTAGAAATTGAAATAAAAGAGGTATATCCCAAGAATTGGTATTGATATAAGGAATAAAGTCAGAAGGAATACACCTTGGCAAATTCTCTGGAATTCCTCCACCAGTAATATGAGACATTGCTTTAATTTCTATATTTTCAGATAAGATTTGGTTAATTAAATTATTGTAGATTTTTGTAGGTTTCAACAACTCATCATAAAAATTTAAGTTTGAAACTTTTTTAAATTCCTTATCTATTTGATTATGGTTTTGAATTATTTTTCTTACTAAACTAAAGCCGTTACTATGCACTCCATTACTTTTTAAAGCAATTATTGAGTCATTTTCTGATACTTTTTTACCATTAATAAGTTTATCCTCTTCAACTATTCCTACACAAAATCCTGCCAAATCATACTTATTCCTAGAATAAAATCCTGGCATTTCGGCAGTTTCTCCACCGAGTAATGAACAGTTATTGTCTCTACAGCCATAAGAAATACCTTGAACAACCTCCAATAATTGTTTCTTATCAAGCTTGCCAGTCGCAATATAATCAAGAAAAAATAAAGGTTTTGCTCCGCTAGTAATAATGTCATTTATGCACATAGCGACTAAATCAATACCAACCTCAAAGTGAAAATTTTTACTTTGGGCTAATTCTAATTTTGTTCCAACACCATCGGTTCCTGAAACAAGAACTGGTTTTTTAAAACTATCGATAGGAATTCTAAACAGACCTCCGAACCCACCAATACCCTCAATAACATTAGATGTATGAGTTCCTTCAACTGCCTGTTTAATTTCGGAAACAAATTCTCGCCCAGCTTCTATATCAACACCTGATGTTTTGTAATCCATGAAATAAAAATGATAGACTTTCCCTATATAGATATTCCTCCGAAGATTGCTTTTGTCCAGTAATTATTTATCAAATAGATTTATTTTTTAAAAACAAAGTGAAGAAAATAATCATAAGGAAAACTGAAGAAATACAAAAGTGGAGAAGAAATATAAATAGTAAAATTAACTTTATTCCAACAATGGGTAATCTTCATAATGGACATATAAAACTTATATCAACAGCAAAAAATGACAATTCTAATGTTAATTTAGTAAGTATTTTTGTTAATCCACTTCAATTTGATAACAAGTTAGATTTAGAGAATTATCCTAAAACAATTGACAATGATATAAAAATCTCCTTTGCAAATGGCGCAGATGTCATTTTTATCCCAAGTACTGAAGATATCTATCCAACAAATAATAAAAATATTAAATCCCTGAAAGCTCCAATAGAATTATCTTCTACATTATGTGGCTTAAATCGAATTGGACATTTTGATGGCGTTTGTACAGTAGTTTATAGATTACTTAATCTCATAAAGCCAAAAAATCTTTACTTAGGAGAAAAAGATTGGCAACAACTTTTAATTTTAAAAAACCTTGTCCTAACAAAGAAATTAAATGTTGCTATTAAATCTATTCCTACACAAAGAGATTTTGATGGAATTCCTTTAAGTTCTCGTAATGTACATTTATCAAAAAAAGAAAGAAAATTAATTAAATTTTTTTCAAATGAATTATTAGAAGCAAAAAAAATTTTTCAACAAGAAAAAAAAATCAGTTTAAAAGAAATAATTAACAAGCTGTCAGCAGAAAAAATTTCAATTGAATATTTAGAACATTTACACCCTCATACCCTCCAAAAAGCAAGAGTTGAGGATAATATTTCGTTACTGGCTGGTGCGATAAGATGTGGAGAGACAAGATTAATTGATCACGTTTTTCTAATGAAAAGAAGGCCGATTATTGCAATTGATGGCCCTGCAGGGTCAGGTAAAAGTACTGTAACAAAGTTAATAGCGAAGAAACTGAAGCTTTTGTATTTAGATACTGGTGCAATGTATAGGGCATTAAGTTGGTTCTTAATAACAGAAAATATTGATTATAAAAAGGACAAAAAATTGCATAATATTCTTCAAAATATTTCTATTGTGTTCAAGTCAAATGAAAATTCACAGCAGGATGTTTTTATTAATAACTATTGTGTTACTGAAGAAATTAGGTCTCAAGAGATAAGTTCCATCGTTTCTAAAATTTCCTCAATTAAAGAAGTAAGACAATTCTTAGTAAAAGAACAAAGAAAAATTGGAGAATCAGGCGGACTTGTAGCTGAGGGAAGAGATATAGGAACTACTGTTTTTCCTCATGCAGAACTTAAAATATTTTTAACTGCTAGCATCGATGAAAGAGCGAAAAGAAGAAAATTTGACACAAATAGTAAAGACTCACAAGCAATAGATCTTCATACATTAAAGAAACTTATAAAAAAAAGAGATTTTGAAGATTCCAATAGGGAAATTTCACCTCTAATAAAAGCGAATGACGCAATAGAAATTATTACGGATGGATATTCAATTAATGAGGTAGTAAATAAAATTATTGATCTTTATAATGACAAGATTCCTAAAGAGACTCAGATCCAATAAATTCAAGAAATACTTTCCAAGAAGCCGTTTACAGAGTCTTCTAAAATATCAAGGACATAATCAAAGCCCTCATCACCTCCAAAATATGGGTCAGGAACTTCTTGCTCATTAAAAACAGATCTAAAATCTTGTATTTTTTTAATTGATGCGAAATCAGTTGAAGATTTTCTGTTTTTAAGATCTAGAATATTTCTAAAATTTGAATCGTCCATCGCAAGAATATAGTTAAATGTATCAAGATCTTTGCTAGTAAGTTGACGAGCCCTGCTTAAGATATTTATATCTCTTCTTTCTGCCGCAATTCTCATCCTAGAGTCAGCTTTTTTACCAATATGCCAACTCCCAGTTCCAGCAGAATCTACAATAAAGCCATCAGTTAATCCCTTCTTTTCAAGTAGACTTATAAAAATAGCTTCTGCAGCAGGAGACCTACAAATATTTCCCAAACATACAAAAAGAATCGCAATTTTTTTCATATGATTTCAAATTTAATTTAAATTATAAGACTTTTAAGTATTAAATAAAACTTCTTTAATTAAAGATTCAGTAAATTCCTTTCCAAACAGACTCGATAACATTGGCCTTGCTGGATCATTAACTATTCTATATTTCAAATAATTATTTTGACCATTTATTAATTCTTTTTGCAAATCCATATTGGCTTCCTTGCTTTCAAAAAGAATTTCCAAATACAAATTTAGATATTCCTTAAATGAGGTATAAAGCTGATTAGCAATTAGAAAATCACTTCTTTCTTCTTTTGGTAATTTTGACCAGATTACTCCTGGAGAAAAGAATCTAGCTACATCTGCAGACATTTTTTCAGCCAATGGGAGTGATGAATGACAACGAGTTTTGAGTATTATAAGTTTTTCTAATAACTCATTATTATATTGATTTTCTATTGTTAATGAAGGCTGGAAATCTAATACTAATAAATGACTATTAGGGAGAGAAACAAAATCTACTCCAAAAAATGGGACGTTATAAATAGTATTTGGAATAATTAAAAAATTTAAAACAGAATAATTTGGACTATTAATGCAAACTGCTCTTGCAAATTTAATTCTTTTTTTATGCGTTACACCCCAAGTAGAAAGCTTTACATTTTTTTTTGATTTTTTTGAACCATAAGTCGAATCTTTATAAGAATATTCCGTGGGTATTATTTTTTCTAAACAATTATATTTACTGAGATTATTAATTAAATATTTTAGAAAATTATGCCATCTCCAATCTGGTCTATAAAAAATAGTATCTTGTATTAACATTCAATAAATAATCTCATTATTTAATGTAAAAAGAAATTTATTAATAAATTTTTTGGTCCATTTTTCTCCAAAAAAAGATTTAAACAATTTATCTGCAGGGTCTTTTTCAAAACTGTACTTATCATATTTAATTTGATTAATCTTGATTTCTTCCGCATTTAAAAATTGATTGAGAGGATTCAATTTATAAATGTTCAAATAATTATTTACAAATGAATAGAATATATTATGTAAATCCCTATCTAGGTTTAATTTATTTCCTCTACATATAATAACCCATGGGGAGAAATACTTTTTTGAATCATAGATATTCTTCATTTTATTATTATCAAATTCAGAATATTTTTTCTTAATACTAGCTAAACTTGAACAATATTTTTCAAGATACTTGCCTTCTTGAATTAAAGGTTGATAATCAAGTATTGCTAATAACTTTTGAGAAGTTCCAAACCATAAAATATCAGCTCCTAAAATAGGTACTTCACTATCAAAATTTGGATATGCAACCGTATTAAAGACTTGCAGTTTTTTACCACCATCTAATCTAGTTATTCTCCATTTTCTATATTCGGGAGATGAAAAAAGCCAATTTTTAATAATATATTTTGAGTCTTCATTGTGATGTTCTTTGAATTCACTAGATATTTGCAATTCATTACCATTTAATTCATAAATATTGGTTTTAAGGAAATCAACTAATGAATCAAACATAAATTACTAGGTCTCGGTGCTTCCTTTCCTAACTTTTTTGGTAATGTAATTAAATACAATCTTGCCTAACACAGCAATCAAGTTACCTTCAAGCTCCTTAAACATTTTCATATTATAAGTAAAAGCTTGATTAGCTTCATCAATAATTTGATCAGCAGTTTTTTGATTTATTGGAAGTTTATTCAAAGTAAGGGAATATTCTTCCTTGAATTTCTTTTCGTCAGCAATTGAGTCAAATTCATAAAAATTCAAACCATCATTTCCCTTCAAATTTAATGCTTTTTTGGCAATCCTTTTTAAGATTTGACCACCAGATAAATCTCCTATATAACGTGTGTAGTGGTGACCAACCAATAACTCTGGAGAATTTTTGGCAACCTCACGGATTCTTTCAACATATTCTTTTGCTGATTGAGAAATACTAATTTCATTCTTCCAATTATCACCAAAATAAAATTTAAGATCATTTTCAAGAGTTTCTTTTCTGAATAATGACTTAAAACCAATAGGTTTTATTACGGGATGTTCCTGATAAACCAATCTTTCAATTTCTTCTTCCATAGCCTCATAAACAAAATATAAATCACTAATTAATTTCCTATAAGATTTTTTTTCAACAACTCCTTTTAAAAAACAAGCCACAAAGCCAGTATTTTCTGCCATAGTGTGGGATTTTTTTGTCCCTTCTCTTAGTTGTCCTGCAAGAGCGACTGCCATATATTTTGCATTAATTTTGTAAGTGTATTTAATCTACAAGAAAAATACATAAAACAGCTAATTTTTGTTACCAGAGTATGTTGTAGAGAATAACTTATAAAGTTCTTTACAAACCAAAAAAAGATTATCTTTCTGTTCCTTTTGCGGTAAATGAGTGCCAGTCATTTCCCAGTTTCCAATAGTTGCTACTCTCCATCTCTCGGAGGGAACAATCATCCCTCGCATTATTATGCCTAACAATTTTGGGACTCTGTTATCGTTATCATTTTCAATTCTTAATTGTAAAAGTATTGCTCTACATTCAATGAGTGGACTCCAACCAGGGAAATGAAACGCAAAATCAATAGTATCTTGCATAGATTCATTATTTGAATTTTCCCAGGGACTAAAATTTACGCTGGCATCAGGAAAATATTTCCGAAACAAAGCTGCAGTGGAAGCAATTTTATTAGCTATTTCAAGATTACTAACATTTGAACTTGCATTCATAAGTAGCTAGGTATTTTTTTGAAAATGACATAATTTCCTTGAACTTGCTTATTAACTACTTTTTCTTTTAATAAAGGTGTTGAAATGCTCATCAATAAAGTATTCTCTATTCACATTTGAATAATAAATTTCTAGCTTTTAAAGAAAATAACTCATCGCAAATTACAATACGAAAAACTTAAAGAAGTTATCTTTGTTATTAATTCAATGCTATGCCAAAATTTGAAAAATTAAATTTACCTACTGAAGGAGAGATAATAACTTTTAATCAAGGCAAGCCTAATGTTCCTAATAACCCAATTGTCCCATTTATTAGGGGTGATGGAACTGGAGTTGATATATGGCCAGCAACTCAAATTGTTCTTGATACAGCGATTAAAAAAAGCTATGGAGATAAAAGAAAAATTAATTGGTTTAAAGTCTATGCAGGAGATGAAGCTTGTGAACTTTATGGAACATATAACTATCTCCCTCAAGATACTATTGAAGCAATTAAACACTTTGGCGTAGCCATCAAAGGTCCTTTAACTACTCCCATTGGTGGAGGTATTAGATCTCTTAATGTTGCACTAAGACAAATCTTTGATTTATATAGTTGTGTTAGACCATGCAGATATTATTCAGGAACTCCAAGCCCTCATAAAAATCCTCAAAATTTAGACGTTATTGTTTATAGAGAAAATACTGAAGATATCTACATGGGAATTGAATGGGAAGCCGAAGATCATAATTGTCTTGAATTAATTAATCACTTAAATAACGTCGTAATACCAAATAGTAAAAATCTAAAAAACAGGTCAATTCCAAAAGGTTCTGGAATTGGCATTAAGCCAGTAAGTAAATCTGGTAGCCAAAGGCATATTAGAAAGGCTATTGAACATGCAAAAAGATTATCAGGAGATAAAAGGCATGTGACTCTTGTACATAAAGGGAATATTATGAAATATACCGAAGGAGCATTTAGAGATTGGGGATATGAATTAGCAGTAAATGAATTTAGACAAGATTGCATTACAGAAAGAGAAAGCTGGATTTTAGATAATATTCAGAAAAATCCAGAAATTACAATTGAAAATAATGCTCGAAAAATCGAACCAGGTTTTGACAAGCTTACAAATAACAAAAAAGCATTCATTTGCGAAGAAATTAAAGAAGTTATTGCATCGATATCAAATTCTCATGGAGCTGGGAAATGGAAAGAACTTATTCTTGTTGATGATCGGATAGCTGATAGTATTTTTCAACAAATTCAAACTCGACCTCAAGAATATTCGATTCTCGCAACATTAAACCTCAATGGAGACTATGTTTCTGATGCAGCTGCAGCAATTGTTGGTGGTTTAGGTATGGCTCCTGGTGCCAATATTGGAGATAATGCAGCAATTTTCGAAGCTACCCATGGTACTGCGCCAAAACATGCCGGCTTAAATAAAATTAATCCAGGCTCAGTAATTCTTAGTGGTGTAATGATGCTTGAATATTTTGGTTGGGATGAAGCAGCTAACTTAATTACTAATGGTTTAAGTAAGGCAATAGAGCAAAAAAAAGTCACCTATGATCTAGCACGTTTAATGGAACCGAAAGTAGAACCCTTATCTTGCAGTAGTTTTGCTGAAGAAATTATCTCAAATTTCTAATTTTAAAAATTATTTTTTTTTTCAAAAACTTTCCAAATTTTAACTAATGAATCTTTAGTGCCAATATTTCCAGGATGGGTAACAATAGGAAGTTTTTCGTCATTTTTTAGGTTGTAAGTCACCACTGAAATGCCTGTTAAAATCTGCCCCTCAAGATAAACATAATCTGCATTAAGTCCATTACTAAGAATCACATTTGTTGTTATTCCACCTTTTGAAATCAAATATCCTATTTCATACTTCAAATCTGATACTAATTCAGCAATAAAACAAGCAAGTGAATTATAAAAATTAAATTGTTTAGAATAATCTAAGGACATAAATTTTCTTGAAGTAAACAGTACAGGAGTTTTTCCTTTCTCAAAAGAAAATCTAATTTCTTTCAAAAATTTATTTTTAAACAAATGCCTTCGCTTCTGATTATTCTCTGATGAAGTAATTTGAAAGAATTCAAAAACATCTAGTTCAATTGGATTACAATTACTTATCTCTAATACATTTTTCAATTGTATTGTTGAAAGTTCCACATAGGATCCAACAATTATAAGTCCTGGAAGAAAACTCTTGTCTTTATTTCTTATTCTTAAATTAGAGAAAAATGTATCAACATGAGGGATGCTTTTTTTCTCAGAAATTGAACTTATAAAACTTGCTGCAGTTCGAAAAAGGAATTTTCTTTGTTTAGTTAATTTTTTAATTACTAAAGAAAATTTTTTTAGTTGAGAATAATTCTCTATATCTACAATTACATGTTTATTATTCTTCAAGTTCTTTAATGTTTTAAAAACAATATTATTTTCTTCATCATTTAGAATTTCGATATCTGACAAAAAAAGATTTTGAATATCTTCAAAATTTATTTGAGATTTACTCTTATGAAATAAAAGCTTCTTGACATTACTTGTCTTGTATCCAAAAATTTTATCTCTTGCAAAAATTGTTTGACTAATAGGAATTTTATCTACAAAGTGTGTTCCATTAATTGTTAATCTTTTACCCTCTATAAAAGCTGGGATATGAAAAGTTGCATCAAAAGGACCTAAGCAACTATTTAGAGCAATTGGCTCTAAAAAGTTATGTCCTCGAAGAGTAGAGTCTCCTCTACTAATAAAAATAATTTCTTCTTCATAAGCTTGAGAGGCTATAACAGTCTTAAGATTTTTGCAAATTTCCTCTATTGTTAATTTGGCATCTTTTTCCGATAGTGACCTTGTATTAGCCAAAATAAAAAATAAATTAGATTTAGATTCAAAACCTTTGACTAAAGTTGAGCAGTCCCACTTAAGAAGTAATAAGCAATCATGTACAGTTTGAGAGCCTGTAGGATCATCATCTATAACAACAAATTTCATAAGTATTGCATAATTACTTAAGAGATTTTATTTGTATTGAGGCATTAAACCTTTGACTATCATTTGAAGGGATCATAATGTTTCTGAATCCATCAACAAAAGAATTTCGGGGACTAGTCCAAGGTTCAAGACATATCATTCTTCTTGGAGGATCACTCCAAATAACACTTAGGTCAAAAGGATATGGATGATTTAAAGTTAACTGTCTTTTAAAAATTTTATCTCTAAAAGAGCTCCGACCAGAAGTATACATAAGTAGATCAACTCCTAAATTAATATTGTTTAATTCATCCAAAGTATTACTTATGATGTTTTTTTCTTGATTCTGACAATTAAGTGGATTATCAATAAATTCTAAATTTTTAAAATCTGAAATATTAAAATAAGGATGCAAT
>QCNH01000012.1 GCA_003213275.1 Prochlorococcus sp. AG-424-M03
GGACTTACTCATTTTCTGACCATTTACATTTACCATCCCATTGTGCAACCAATAATTTGCTAGTTTTTTGCCATTCGCTGCTTCTGATTGGGCAATTTCATTTTCATGATGTGGAAAAATCAAATCAGAACCACCTAAATGGATGTCAATAGTATCTCCTAATTCATCTTTAACCATTGCAGAACATTCAATATGCCATCCTGGCCTACCTTTACCCCATGGTGAATCAAAATATGGTTCATCATCTTTCGCTTTTTTCCATAGTGCAAAATCTTGCGGATTAAGTTTTTTAGTATTTTCGTCATTAGCCATCCTTCCTTGCTGATTGATATTTTGTTCTTGTATGTTTTGATTACTTAGCTTTCCATAATTTTTATTTTTAAAAACAGAATAATAAACATCTCCATCACTAGAGTATGCGTAACCTTTTCTCTCAAGTATTGTTATGAAAGAGCAGATATTGCAAATATGATTCGTTGCTCTTGGCATACTATCTGGACGCATAATACCTAAAGCATCCATATCTTTGTGAAATTCAATGATATTCTTCTCTGAAACTGCTTTCATTGAACTATTCTCTTCTTTCGCCCTTTTTAAGATCTTGTCATCAATATCTGTAAAATTCTGAACATACTTAACCTTGAAATCACTATAAATTAAAAACCTTCTCAAGATATCCCAAGCTATATAACTTCTTGCATGACCAAGATGACATAAATCATAAACAGTTACTCCACAACAATAAATTTTTACTACATCATCAATAGGCTTAAAAACCTCAACTCTTTTGCTTAAAGTATTAAAAAGTTTGATCATCTTAAAGAAAGTATTTCATAAGGTTTATTTTGTCTCCATCCAGTTGTTTCCAATTCCAATATCAACTAAAAGAGGTACATTCAATTTTACACAATCTTCCATAGTCTTCTTTACTAATTTCTTGGTAACTTCTAAAGAATCTGGTTCAACCTCAAACAATAATTCATCGTGTACTTGTAAAAGCATTTTTGCTGGAAGATTCATTTCTATGAATTTTTTATTTAATTGAACCATTGCAATTTTAATAATGTCTGCACTTGAACCCTGAATCGGTGCATTAGCTGCAGCTCTTAATGACTGTGCTTCCATGCCAGCCCTTCTTGCGGATTGCAAGTCAATTTCATAAGGATCTTTCCCTATTAATCTTCCAAGTCCATTTTTATCAAATTTAAATTCTCTCTTTCTACCAAAAATTGTTTTTACATAACCTTTTGATAAGGCAAGCCTTTGTTGAAGTTCAAGAAATTTAAAAATTCTTGAATATCTTTCTTTGTACTTTATTAGGAATTCTTTTGCCTCTGAAGTACTTACTCCTGTAGATCGAGAAAACTTTTTTATCCCCATACCGTAGATAACTCCAAAATTTATTGTTTTGCCAACTCTCCTTTCTTCAGATGATATTTCTTCTTTCTCAAAAATTAATCTTGCAGTTAATGAATGAATATCATCATTTTTTTGAAATGCATTTATTAGTATTTTTTCATCCGCTAAGTGAGCAAGTATTCTTAATTCAATTTGAGAATAATCAGCTGATAATAGTTTCCAATCTTTTTCAGGCAAGAATGCTTTTCTGATTCTTCTACTAAATTCAGTCCTAACTGGGATGTTTTGAAGATTAGGATTGCTACTGCTTAGTCTCCCAGTTGCTGTAGCAGCTTGATTAAAATTTGTATGAACTCGGCCTGTCTTTTCGTTAATAAGATTTGGAAGTGCATCAATATAAGTACTAAGTAATTTGCTAAGAGTTCTATGTTTTATTAAATGTTGGATTATCTCATGTTCGTCTACTAATCTTTCAAGAACTACTGCATCTGTACTCCATCCTGTTTTTGTTTTTCGTGATTTCTTCTTATCCAAATTTAATTTTTCAAACAAGATCTCACCCAGTTGTTTAGGTGAAGATAGATTGAAATTTTCTTCTGCTAAATCATAAACTTTACTTTCAATATCTTCTAAGGTACTTTTTAGTTCTCTTGAGAGTTTATCTAGATACGGGATGTCTATGGTTATGCCATTCATTTCCATTTGGGACAATACCGGCTCTAAAGGAAGCTCTATTCCCTCGAATAATTTGATTAATTCATCTTTTTCCTTTGAAAATCTTTCTTTAAAAATATTGACAATCTTATAAGTAAGAAATACGTCATAACCACAGTAAATACTTGCTTCATCAATATCAACAAATGAGAAGTCTTTATTTTTTCCAACTGTTTCCTTAAAAGAAGGTGGCCTAAATCCAAATAATCTAAAACTAATTTCACTTAATCCATGCTTCTCCTGATTATTTAGAAGGTAATCTGCTAACAAGGTGTCAAAGGTTACACCTTTTAGATCAAGTCCATGATTTAAAAGGATTTGTCTGTCAAATTTAGAATTTTGGAGCGCCTTTTCTTTTTTTGGATTTTCTATCCAAGTCCTTAGTTTTGAAAAAACATATTCAATTGATAATTGATTGAGCTTTTCTTTTTTTGTTTGATGACCAAGAGGGATATAAAATAAATCATCAGTTTCTTCTCCAAGACATAATCCTATTCCAACAAGTTCTGCATCGATTGGATTTAAACTATTTGTCTCTGTATCTAAAGAAACTATCTCATTGGTGTTGTCTAATCTTTGAATTAATTTATAAAGTAAATCAAAATTATTTACAACAGTTACTTTGATTTTAGGAATTTTCATTTCACTATTTTCTAAATCATTTTTACTAGAGACTTTTTGTGTTTTCTCTTTCTTTTTATCTACATTATTTTTATCAAAACCACCTTTGCTAAAAGTTGAATTGAAAATATCAATTTGCCGAAGTAGTGTTGATAGTTCAAGTTTTTGCAGTGACTCTGAAAGCAGTTTTTGATTTATATTTTTCAATTCATACTTATCACTTAATATCAAAGGTACTTCAGTATTGATTTTTGCTAGATCCCTAGAAAGGAATGCATTATGTTTATCATTTTTGAGCTTTTCTATAACTGAACCTTTTATAAATCCTTTATATTTTTTATCATTGTTCTGCTGAATCCTGTCTAAGGCCTGATAGATCCCATCAAGTGTATCGTTTTCTTTTAGCAGATTAATTGCAGTTTTTGGACCTACCCCTTTAATTCCAGGAATATTATCAGAACTATCACCTGTTAGAGCTTTTAGATCAACTACTCTTTCTGGAGCAACACCTAATTTTTCTTTTACACCATTTTCATTCATAAGGGTTGGATTACCACTTTTTGCATATGGACCACCACCCATATAAAGGACATAAATATCTTTTTGATCATCCACTAATTGAAATAAGTCCCGATCTCCAGAAAGAATATTTACGCACCATCCTTTAGAAGATGCATCATTTGCAATTGTGCCTAGGAGATCATCTGCTTCGTAACCTGGAGATTTGAAAATTGGTAAATTAAGACTTTCTTTTAAGATGATTTCTAGTTGTTCAATATCCTGAAAAAAAACATCTGGTGCCACATCTCTATTGGCCTTATAATTTGGATCTAATTCATGCCTGAAAGTAGGTTTTTCTGTATCAAAAGTAATACATACACCCTCAGGACTAATATTTTTGCAATTATCCAGAAGGCTTTTTAGAAATCCATAGGTGACACTTGTTGGGAATCCTTCTTTGGTCGTTAAACCTCCATCAATCCCTTTGCTAAATGCATAGAAGCTTCTAAAAGCAAGTGAATGACCATCGACTAAAAGTAAAATTGGTTTTTTAGAGTCTTCAGATTTTAAACTCATTTTCTTTTCTGAGCCCAAGGTGGAATATCAATAAAAATTTGCTCTCCAGGCTCTACTCCATCAATTACTGCAGTTTTATTTCCACTACTAATACCAATTTCGATTTTCTCAAATTTGGGAGAATTGTTTTTATCAACTTTCAAAATCCCCTTTTCCCCTTTTTCAGTGACAATAGCAACTGTTGGCACTAGGATTTTTTCTTCATTAACTTTAACTCTAAATTCAAGATCAGCAGTCATTCCAATTTTAATTTCTTCAGAAATATCTTTAAAATTTAAAGTTACTTCGAATGAGGTTACATTATTATCTTTTACAGCTCTTGTAGCTATTTTTTTAACTATGGCACTATATTTTTTTGAGGGATAAGCCTCAATTCTAACAGAGGCTTCTTGACCAATTTTTATTCTGCCAATGTCACTTTCAGGAACTTTGGCAACAATCTCTAGACCCTCTGACAGTTCAAAAATAAAGTTTTTAGTTTTAGAGTCTGAACTTAAATTTGTACTTGGGGTAACATAAGATCCTATCTCCGCATATTTTGCAGTTATCTTTCCTTCATAAGGAGACTTAATTAAATAGAAACGTTTTTCAGCTTTTGCATCATTAAGTTTGGCGCTACTAATGTTGTAGTTGTTTTTATAACTTTCATAATCTTCTTTGCTTACAGCACCTTCTTGGTATAAAAATTCCCTTCTTAAAAATTCAGATTTTAGTTTTTCTAAATTTAACTCAAGTTCTTCAATTTTATAGATGAAGTCTTCATCATCAAGAGAAGCTAAAACCTGATCTTTTTTTACAAGATCGCCCTCCTCTACTTTGATTTCTTTTATTACACCTTGCTTCCTAGGTCCAATATTGCTTGTTCTTATTGCTTTTACTTCTCCACTAGTATTAATTGAATCTGAGAGGATTCCTTTTTCAACTTGAACTACAAAATCAGAAATATCTTTTGATTTATTTTTCTTGAAGGAATTGGTTATAAAAACGAAAAATATAGCTAGAGAAAGCAATATAATACCACTTTTTAGATTTATATTTTTTTTCATTAAATCAAGCATTTCTTTTGAAAAATAGCAATTGAGAATATTTAGGAACTAAATAAATAATCAAGACGATTATAATTAACTTATCCAAGATTGGTTAAGTAAATACTATATTACTAGAAGATGTTTTCTTGATAATTTTTCTATAAATTTTTTCAAATGTTAAAAGCCGGTATTATTGGATTACCAAATGTTGGAAAGTCAACTTTATTTAATGCACTTGTAGAAAATGCTAAAGCCCAAGCGGCTAATTTTCCCTTTTGTACTATAGAACCTAATAAAGGCATAGTTTCAGTCCCAGATCCAAGGTTGCAAGAACTAGGTGATTTAAGTTCTAGCCAAAATATTATCCCAACTAAAATTGAATTTGTAGATATTGCAGGTCTTGTTAAAGGAGCTAGTAAAGGAGAAGGTTTGGGGAATAAATTTTTATCAAATATTAGGGAGGTTGATGCAATAGTTCATGTTGTAAGGTGCTTTGAAGATACTGAAGTGATTCATGTTTCGGGGAAGGTAGATCCCTTGGATGATATTGAGATAATTAATCTGGAATTGAATTTAGCTGATTTATCCCAACTCCAAAAAAGAAGAGAAAGAATTAAAAAACAGGTTAAAACTTGTAAAGAGGCCTTAACAGAAGATACCCTATTAGAAAAAATTGAAGAAGAGCTACAGAAAGGACTTTCAGTTAGATCAATATCCCTTAGCGAAGAAGAAAATTTAATAATTAAGCAATTGGGCTTCCTTACCGCAAAACCAATTATTTACGCTACAAATCTGAATGAAAATGATTTAGCTGAAGGTAATGATTTCTCATCAAAAGTTCAGAGTTTTGCAAATAGTGAAAATACAGAATGTATAAAAATATCAGCACAAGTGGAATCTGAATTAATTGAGTTAGAACCAGAAGATAAACAAGACTACCTTATGGGTTTAGGAGTAGAAGAAGGGGGATTAAGTTCTTTAATTAAATCAACATATAAATTACTGGGATTAAAAACTTATTTTACTACTGGAGAAAAGGAGACAAAAGCTTGGACTATAAAAGATGGGATGACTGCACCTCAAGCTGCAGGAGTCATTCATACTGATTTTGAAAAAGGATTTATTAGAGCTCAAACCATTTCATATCAAAATTTAATAGATTCAGGTTCAATTGCAAATGCAAAAACTAAAGGTTTATTAAGAAGTGAAGGTAAGGAATATATTGTTAACGAAGGTGATGTAATGGAGTTCTTATTTAATGTTTAGATAGACTTTTAATTCTTACTATTTTACTTTTTAAATTTAAATTCAAAAAATGAAATTAATAAAATTAAGATAAATCCCAATCAACTTCCTATTAACCCAAAAAAAATGGTAGTAAATCCCTTATCAGACTCGTATTGTAATTGTGGTAAGTGATAAGGTATTGGCATTATTATTAGTCAACAGAATTTTCAATATCTTTTAGTAAATGTTTAGTAGATCTAATAAAACCGTTTGTTTTTAAATAGTTTTGAGCCTCTCTAAATTTTTCAGCTACTCTTTTTGCATATGGAGTATTTATTGAATTTTTTGACATATAGAAAATGCAACTCATTTTATAATCTGATTTAAGTACACCCTTGAAAAGTATTCAAAAATACAAGAATATAAAGATAGGATTTTTTACTTACTAGAAAAAATTTTTATCGTGAAAAGTTCTTGATTTCACAAAATACAGTTTTTCAAATTAGAGAAAGTGAAAATGACAAATATATTATTAATTCTTTTTTTGCTTATATTTTTTCTAGTAATTTTATTTGGCTTATTCTTTTATACAAAAAGAAACAATAGTAAAGCCAAAAAAACAATAATTAGTCCACCTTATATACCTTTCTTAAAAGAACAAGAATTTAATCCTGATATAAGTACAGAAAATTGGGATTTACACAAACTTAGATTAGAAAAATATAGAAGATCACAATACAAGGGATTAACTTTCTTTTTAAGTTCAGAAAATAGAATTTATTATCTTTCTGAAAAAGGGGCTAGAGTTTATTGCTAACCATAGAAATTAATTTTATAAATAGGAAAAGCCGATAAAAACTAATAATTTTAATGAAGTATTTATTTTTGTTATCAGAAAAATTTTATAGGTTTATCGAATGGGAGTGGAATACCTTAAAAAATCTAAAAAGAACAAAAAGAAAGAATTTTTTTCTAAGAGGTTCATTTGCTTTATTGAGTTTATTATCTATTCTTTTTTTAATATTCTCACCTCCTATTGTTCTAGGAATGTTATTTGGAGAGGGATTAAAATTTAGTATTTTTTTTATTTGGATATGGATTTTAAATTTAAAGTTTTTTTGAAAAAGTATATTTAATTTCCTTAGGTTATTTAAAATTAAGAATATAAAAACTTGTCTTATGCCAAAAATTTTCAAACAAAATAAATTCGCTTTGCTGGGAGCCAATATATTAATAATTTTACTCTGGGTAACTATATCTACTTTTTTGATAAATTTATTTCAAAGTGAAAATGCCCCATTTTATATATATAAAATTTCTTTTTTATTTAGATTTCTACCCACTATTTGGTTTACATGGTTTTTATGGATAAAAAGAGGTGGTATAAAAAGATAAATATCAGAAGCATTTTTACGTATTTACTATTAAAAAAAATCAGTTATAATCTGTAAGCTTACTTGAGATTCTCATGTAAGAATTAGGTAATTGAGAGGTTGTTTTTAGCTAAGAAACAATCTCTCTTTTTTCTTTCTATATATAATTTTTCTCATAAAAAAGTGCTTGTCAGTATCCCTATTGACAAACACTCATGACGATCTGTTTTTATAATTTAAATATGCAATCTATTATCAATTTCAACAACTCCAGAATCCATGAGACGGCCGATTTTAATAACTAAAGCCATATCTAACCTTGAAAATTCAGATTGATGGTTAGTTATCCAATCAAGTTCAGAAAGAGTTATAACACCTATAGTATTTACCTTGAGAAAAAGTAAGCCTAAATTCATTTAAAAGATTCCCGGAATTATCCAGCCGAATAAACTATAGTTTACAACTAAGGCAAATAAGCCCATCATTGCCATTCTTCCATTAGTCCTTTCGGCGTTTAGCCAATAGATTGGTTTTGAACTTTCCATTTTTTGAGTTTCAGATAGGTTAATTAGTGATTTTTAAACGAACCCAGGAATTATTTGACCTGTTGTTAGGTAAGCTCCAATAGCAGCAATTAATCCAATCATTGCGAATCTGCCATTAAGAGTTTCAGCAACAACTTTTTCTTTTTCGATTGTTTTAACTTTTGTGTTTGTTTTTTTCATTTGATTTGAAGATAAATAGTTTGAGTTTTCGTTTTGAAATTGCTTGGTTAAATAAGCAACGAGGATAGCTGTAAAAAAAATAATTACGGCTAAAAAACCTGAAAGAGGACTCATTAAAAAATGCCAGGAATAATTTGTCCAGTTGAAACGTAAGCACCGACTAAAGCAACAAGTCCGATCATTGCCCAACGACCATTAATTTTTTCTGCATTTTGTGGGTAGCTGTCGTATGAAACAGACTCATCTATGTAAGGACGGGTCTCAGTAGGGAACATATTCTGTCTGCCACCTGACTCGGTAGTTACGATTGAATTAGCCATTTAATTTGTATAATTGTTAAATAATGTAACACCTGTATTAATTAATGTAAAGCAATAGGGTGAAATTAAGTTATTTTCAAGATAAATATTGCATATATATGTCAATACTGTTACATTACTGTAAAATTGTTGCTTTCCTTTTCGCCTTCTTAGCAGGAATCTTTATCCGTAATTGTAAAGTACTTCTGTCCATCCTTTTTGGTGAAGTTCGTGCCACTTTTCCCAAGCCGAATCAATGTTTAGTTTTTCAGAGGACTTGTACCCTCCTGGCTCTCCAAGGTGATTTGTGTAGAAAAGATGAGTATGAATTTTTATATTAGTTTTAGGAGGATTTTTGCATTCTTCGAAAAAGATCATTCTGCTGCCCTCAGGATTTAGAAGGCATCCGTTTGGCTTACTAGTGCTACAACCGAATAAGTACTTAGACTCCATTCTTTTCCCTTAATAGACTGGTTGGATTTTAATACATTTGTACTATAAATTATATTCTTTTTGTTTTGCTGTCAATCCTTTTAGGGTTAAGTACTTATTTACTAATAATTATTTTGTTTTTTAATAAAAAAGATAATTTCTTTAAGCTTATGAATTACAGAGAAGATTTAGAAATCAAACTACAAAAAGTAACACTTGCAATGCAGGAAGTAGTAGAGGATATCTATAAAACTGATCATGAGAAACAGAAAATAATTGCCAAACTTATTGAATTTAAAGAAGCAATCATTTCAAAGGGTATTGAACTTAATATTGAATTAGAGGCAGCCTAGAGATATTTAATATCTCATGAATGTTTAATAACTTTTAGAATAATGTTATTAACATAAAGGTTTATTTATAAAATGAAGCCTGGTACTTTTGAATTATTGATTCTAGTATTTATCTTTTTAGGTCTCCAAGCTTGGTGGATTATCCCAATAATAATTAAAAATAATAAATTGAATAAGAGAGGTAAGGATTTAAGAGAGGAAATTAAGCAATTAGAAAATTTATATAAAAAATAAATTAGTCTATTATTTTAAAAACTAACTACTATAAGTTCAAACAAATATCTAATGAAATTAAAAAAAATTATTCCAATCTTATATCTTTTTATTCAGACTTTAGCTTTACCACAATCGTTTCTTGCTGAAGAAAAGATTGAAGTTATACCTCTTATTCAAAGTTCAAAAGGATTAAGTGGCAAAAACTTTAATTATCTAGATGGTAAGCCTGAATTAAGACTCTTAAAAGTGAAGATCCCTGTAGGCTTGAAAACACCAATTCATACCCATCCTTCGCCAATGTTGATTTATGTCACAAGAGGGAAATTAAAGCATGTTAGAGGTGAAGAAATTAATTTCTTTAAAGCAGGTGATACATTCGTGGAAAGTAATAATGGGGGTGCCCACTATATGAAAAATATTGGAAAGAAGCCCGCTATTCTTCATGTAGGTGTTGTATCGGTGGTTGGGATTCCCACGACCATAAATAAATAAGATTGTTCCCTTAGATAATCAATTTGTACTTTTCAATATTAAATTTTTACGAAGAACAGCTGTAGTGAGATACTCCTCCATAGTTAAAAAACTGGCTTGGCTTTAGTCGATTATATTTTTGATCTATCTCTGAGGTCTGTTCTTTGTATGGATTGCTAAAAACTACCTGCAACTCCTTTATTTTGTCATAATTACCTTTTTCAGCCTCTTCATATGCGGGGACGATCATCCATTCACGCCATGTATAGACTGGGTTAAGAGATTTCATTGATGCGGATTTTGATTTGATATTTGCCTCTTTCTTCAAGGCTGATTGCCAGTTTTTAAGCCAGACTTGCCACCTATTATTGAGATCATCATTAATTGGTAAATATAAACTGTCTTTTAAAGAAGCTATGTTATCAGGTATATAAGAGAGTTTACGGAACAAGATTGTATAGTCTGCTTTTGAAATGACCATAAGATTGAAAAATTCATTTATTAGAGTTTTGTTGTAATGTTCTAAACCAAGCTTGTTTGCCCACATTTTCTTCAACTCTTCATTCATTAAGTTTGGAAAATCATTTTTGATTTGTTCTAGCTGTTCAATATCTTGTTCATTTTTTGAGAGTAAAGGACTAAGAGAAGAACAAAATGTTTTAAAGTTTATCTCCGCAGCAGAAGGTTGGTTAAAAAATGAGAAATGCTCACCTCCACCTGTCCATGGTTGAAATCTTGGATCAAATAATTCACAGAATCCAAAGGGCCCATAGTCCAAGGTGTAGCCTCCAGCTGCACAGTTATCACTATTGAAATTACCCTGGCAATAACCAACTCGCATCCAGTTAGCTACTAGAGATACAAGTCTCGATCTATATAAATAAGCCAGTTTTATTACCTTACTTTCGAGTGGAATCTCATACTCAATTTCATCTTTATAGTTTCTATCTATAAGATGTTGAACTATCATTTTTAGTTCATTAAGGGCCTCATCATGAGAATTATTTCGAACTCGTCTTGCAAAAAGTTCAAGTTGTCCAACTCTTAAAAAAGATGGAGCGACTCTTGTGGTAATTGCCGCTTGATTATCAATCATGATGTCAGGTTCAAAATACCTGGAGCCTTTGGAATACCATGGTCTCCTAACTATTTCTGATCGTGAGACATAAAGTGTTAAAGATCTAGAGGTAGGGATTCCCAATGCATCCATAAATTCCTGCGCAAGAAATTCTCTAACACTAGATCGTAAGACAGCCCTACCATCTGCTCCACGACAGTAGGGAGTTGGGCCTCCTCCTTTAAGTTGCATTTCCATTCTTTTTCCATTGAATAAACCTTCAAATACAGAAATTGCTCTCCCATCGCCATAACCATTGCCAGTCCCAAAGGGACATTGCTGGGTATATTCAGTCCCATAAATTGATAATGCATAACCTGTTGCCCAACCAACAGGACTCATTGGATAATCAGCAACAGAAATATCACCTGAGAAAAAACGACAAAAATTATGATCTTTTGTAAGATCCGGGCTTAGTCCCAGTTCTTTAAAAAGTTTGTTGCTGTGGGAAATATATTCTGGTTCTGGAATCGCTGTTGGAACAACTGGTACGTAATGGCCTGAATATACTGAACGTGGCTTATGATCATTTCCATCTTTTGTTGATTGAGGATCTGCTTTAAGATAATTAATTAAAGAATAGTCAGATAGTTTAGAAAATTCAGAAAAATTTTCTGTAATCTTGCCTTTTAATGATTCAGATTTGCTTGCCATCAATTTTGTTCTCAATTCTTGATTGCGTTGTAATTTCTTTAAATTAAATACTTAAATATATTTTATATATATTTGACTAAGGATGGTTTTTTGACGATACTTTTGATATTAGATAGAAGTAGAAATTTAATATTTATTTAAAAAAGGAACTTCTTTAAAAAAATTTATACTTTAAAAATTAAGAAAGAATTTCTCTATTACATTTAATTTTAAACAAAAAAAAATACTAGTAATTATTTACTAGTATTTTTGAATGTTTCTAAAATAATGTGAAAAAGTTCAATAATTTAATTCTTTAATATTTTTATACCCTCCCCCTATTTATGTACTATATCCTTTAAAAGTTTTCTAACTTACCCAGCTTTTGAGCAAGTCAAATACACTAATAAACAGCCCAAAACCAATAATTGGAGGCGCAACCCATCTTGTCATGAATTTCAAATAACTGGTAGTTTTGATCCCAACTTTTGATTCACTAAGCTCTTCATTGAACTTTCCTGGTACTACCCATCCCATAAAGAAAGTTACCAAGAAACCACCAAAGATTAATAATACTCCTCCAAAGATAGAATCAACTGTTCCAAGAATGTTTAAGTTCAATGCAGAAGGAATGCCTGCTAAGAAAAGGAATAAAGTTATCAACCAAACCGATTTTTCTCTTTTAAAACCAAATTTATCCATTAAAGAGGAAACTGGAACTTCCAATAATGAAACAGAGGAAGTTATGGCTGCAATATAAGCTAGTGCAAAAAATGCAACAGCAACAATTCTTCCGGCTGCTCCATATGAACCTAGGCCTGTTGGAATTGATATGAATAAAGCACCAACTGTGGATTCAGAAATAGCGTCACTTAAACCGAATGTTAAAACTATTGGGAAAGTTATAAATCCAGCCATTAGTCCAACCAAAGTATCTAATGATGCAACTCCAATACTTAGTTTTGGAAGATTACTTTTTTTATTTAGATACGAGGCGTAAGTAACCATAATTCCAATCCCTAAACTTAACGAAAAGAACGCTTGTGTAAAAGCGTTTCTTATTGTTTGAGGATTTCTTAATTCGTTAAAATCAAACTTAAGTAGAAATGTTTTATATCCTTCCCATGCCCCTGAAAGTGAAGTGGCCCAAATAGCAAGAATTACAATAATTATGAAAAGGATTGGCATGAAATATCTAGTAACCTTTTCTATACCTTTTTTTATCCCAGATGAAACTATTATGGCTGTAAGTACAAGACTTAATAGGTGCCCCAACAAAACACTGCTTCCACTACTAATCGAGCCAAAGAAGGTTTCTGCTTCAGTTAAATTCTTTGGCAAACCAAAAAATAAAGAATGGAACAAGGTGTCGGCTGTCCATCCCATTATCACAGAATAATAAGATGCTATCCCTAAAGGAGCTATAAAGAACAAGATCCCTAATGGATACCATTTTTTCCCAGCCAGCTTTACAGGTGCAAGTAATGTACTTACCATTGCATTTCGCCCTAAAGCCATTTCAGCAACAAATACCGGAAGGCATACGACCAAAACGATCAATACATACAAAAGTACAAAAGCAGCCCCTCCTCCTTGAGAGGCTCTATAGGCGAAACCCCAAAGGTTGCCTAGACCTACTGCGCTACCAGCAGCTGCGAGAATGAATCCGAGCTTACTAGTCCATTGTTCTCTTTGAGAAATTTTTGAGTCCAAAATTAAAATAAATTTTATAGTTGATTTATAACTCATAAATAAAAATTAGTTAATATGTTGCTTAATAAAAACTAATTTTTATTAAATTTTTTTTAGATTTAAAATTAAAAAACTCTTTTTTTATTCTTATGACTATTGAAACGAATAGTTTAGATTTTCAAATAAGTAATGCATTTAAACAGTATGAATCACATATGAATGCCAAGGAATAGCAGGCGATGTTTAAAGAAATGTAAGTTATGACATTTTATATTGCTAAATCATTAAAAGATGCCTAAAAAGCAACTGTAATTTTTCAAGGACCAGTAAATGTGTTATGAGGTATTTTAATTAGTCATGAAACAAAAACTATAGTTGAGGCTTCAGGACATATTTATAAGGTGACAAAATTAACTTGCTGGATTTCTTAAAAAAATAAACTTTTTATGAATTATCAACTTTTAATTGAATCATATTCATTTGGTACAGCTCTTTCGGAGCAAGAAATAGAACTCTTAAGTCTATAGCTTGAAACTCAAATAATGAACATTAATATTTAAACAAAATTTGGTTGTTTTAAATCGGCTCCCTCCCATATTTTGTGAAAGGCTTAATTTAAAAAAAGATTCTTATTGGATTATCTGTCTTGCTGAAATATTAGATTTATATAAGCCTCCTAATTTAGGGAAAACAAAAATTGTGGAAGTTTTCGATTTACTTCTTGAAATAAGGAATTGTTATTGATTAATTAATTTTTTAATTACTTGTGTATTAAAAAAATGAAGTTTCTTATTTTATGCTGATAGGATTAATTTAACGGTTGATAAACAAATGGAAGATTCTGATTTATTGATATTGGAGAATCTTATTAATCTAACTAAATCAAGTGAAGATAAATTTAAGCGAGGAAATTTCAAAGGAGCTTTAGAGGAAAAAATGAAGGTTAATGCAATATTGAAATCTAAAGCTTGTCATGAAAAAGTTATAGAGAAATATATAGAAGAATTATCTATTTTATATTCCTCAAAATTCGATCTTATATTTGATCATAAATTAAAAATTGATCAAATAAAGAGAAATCAAATAGTAAAAATGTTGGAAAATAAAAGTGAGGAAAAATTAAAAAATCTAGATTATAAAGGAGCAATAAAAGCCCTAAGGAGGGCAGAAAAATATTTATCAAATTAAAAAGAACCTAGAAACAATGAACTTTAAGGATTTTAAGAAGTTTTGCTTATTGTGTTTTTTGTAACTCAGATTAAATTTGAAATACTTAAGTAAAAATTTATGCAAAAACAAAATTATAAGAAACTAAAAAAGTTTGATAAAAAGAAATTAGATATTTTAGATAGGTTTTTAAAGATCTTATGGAGAAAAGAGGTTGAATACAAAATAAATATCTGATAAAAGAATATTTGAATCAGATATATTATGAAAATTATAACTGGGTTCCTAATTATACTTTTTATGTTTCACTTATTATCTGATAATGCAGTTAAAAAAAGAGTATTAAGCAATAAATTCAGAAGGGCTCAAAAAGTAAATTAAATTATTTAATCAAGAAAATGAAATTAACAAAAGGAATACAAAAAAGTTTAGGTCCAGGGATTTTGTTGGCTGGAGCTGCTATTGGGGGCTCTCATTTGTTGTCATCAACTACGGCTGGTGCGAGGTTTGGATTTTCATTATTAGGCCTAATCCTTCTTACTAATCTTTTAAAATATCCATTCTTGTTGGTTGGAACCAGATTTACAGCATCTACTGGTAAATCATTATTAGAAGGTTTCAAAGAGAGGAATCATTATTATCTTCCTTTATTTCTAATAGTTAGTCTAATTACAGGTACTTTCACAATAGCTGCTGTAAGTTTTGTTTCTGGTGTCCTTTTAACTAATGTTCCCTTTTTCTCTGCTTTCCCCGCGATGGATTTGTCTATAGGAATACTGGGTGTCTCTGGATTAATTTTAATTCTTGGTAAATATAAAGCCCTTGATAGAATTTCAAAATTTTTAGTAGCTCTACTCACCTTTTTAACATTATTTGCAGTTTTATCACTTTTATTAAATGGTTCAATAAATGAGTCTCTAAATATGAGTTTTTTTGAACCAGAAATCAGTCCATGGAAGTTAACAAATTTAGCTTTTTTGATCCCTCTAATGGGATGGATGCCTTGCCCAGTAGAGTTATGTGTTTGGCCTTCTTTATGGATGTTTTCGCGTGCAAAAGATTCAAACTATATACCAAATATCAGGGAAGCAGAATTTGATTTTAATCTCGGTTACATCATAACTGTGGTTACAGCTATTTTCTTCCTTACTCTTGGAGCAATAACTATGTATGGCACTGGCGATGGAATGCTGACTGGAAGTGGAGTATCCTTTGCTCAAAAGTTAATACTCCTCTACACAAAATCCATTGGTGATTGGTCTAAATGGATCATTATCCCTGCAGCATTTACCGCAATGTTTAGTACTACGATCACTTGTTTAGATGCATATCCAAGAAGTATTTCTGCTATTCAAGGTTTATTGAGGGGAACTGATTCTGGACGCATGGATTCCAAGGCAGAGCGAAATAGATTTCAACAGTGGATGATTGTTCATATTTTTGCATCCTTAATAGCTTTGCTGATTGCGAAGTCTGGGGGGATAGGAGTAAAAGATTTTGTATTTGCTGCAATGACTGGAAGTTTCTTAACTGCACCTTTATTTGCATGGATGGCAATGGATACAATAAATAGCAAATTAGTGCCAATTAAAAATAGATATGGATTGTTTCTAAAAATAATATGTTGGATAGGATTGATTTTCTTGATTTTATTTAGTGTATTGTTTATTGCAAATTCATTTTTTGGTATTGGAACCGGTTAATTAATTGTAAAAAATCAAAAAACTTTTATCTAATATATCTTTTTAAGACTAAATAAATTTGTTTGAAAATAAAAACTAATTTCAGGGTTGATTTTTCTTCAGAATTCGTTTCTCTAAAGATATATTATTTTTAATTCTACTAATGATTATGCCCCAATCTACCTTGGAAAGCTTATTATTTTTTTTGATATTATCCCTTTTAGCAACCTACATTGTTAATTTAAAGTATTCTTCAAAGTTAAAAATACAAAAGTAAAAAATTTTATATTGTTCTTTCCCTCTAAATTAGATTCTTTACTTTTTTAGAAAAATAGCAATATTTTCTTTCTTATGAGTTTCTTAAAAATCATATTTGTCTTCGAAAAATTGTCAATCTTCTAAGCAAAAAGAAACTCTATTTAAAGCTTTGCGGAAGGTAATTAGGCCTGAGTATAATATAGAGTTGTTGACCATAAACTTATTGTTTTTTAAATCTTACTAATACCTCCTACTTAATAACACTTCCCCTTTTAATAAGGTATTTCTAATATTGATTTTTTGTTTGTTTTATAGATATATTTCTATTTCTTTTATAGGTCTATTGAAACTTTCATATAAGATTTAGATTTAATTTTTTATTTTAAAGTTATTGTTTTTTAAAAATTATATGTTTCCAATAATTGATAATGTTTAAAGGAATTTTAGAATTAAGAAAATTTAATTATGTTCATCTTTAGAAAAATAAAAACCTTAATTTCTTTTAAGGTTGAAATTACATTTAAAGAATGTGTAGACTTTTTGAAAGTAATGAAGCAGTTATAAGACGTTCTGAATTTGATATTAAGCTATTTTTTAGAGGATTCATTAAAGATGATCCTAAAAAAGTTATTTGTATATCTCAGTCTCCATAGGGGAATATTCAAAAGTTTGTTCAAATAAATATTGAATGGATTAAAAGTCACAAAGTTGATTTATCAACTATGGAAGAATCATCTTGGATATGAATAGTTTTAGGATTGCTAAGATAATTATAATTTTTAAATCATTATGGTAATTAAGCGTAACTAGCTTACGAAATTATAATTCCCCAGAATATATAGAAAAAAAGATTTATGCTTAAATTTGAAAAAAATTTTAAAATTCATTTAGAAACATCTCGTGAAGAATGGTTTATAATTTTAGATTTAGCTGATAATAATTATTTAAAATGCATGGGTATAACTCAGTATTAATTATGGGAGAAGCAAAGAGAAGAAAAAATTTAGGAATTCCTCCTAGAGAAAAAACTGAAGATATAAATCTACCTCAATTCGATAAAAAAGCTATTCAACAAAAAGTTAGATCTACACTATATAAATATCCAGTAATACCTTTTGTTATTTATGGAGCTGCATTATTGATCCTAATAGGGGGGTTATTTTTTGTCTTTAAATCCCTTAAAATTTCCTAATTATTAAGGATTTATAATTTTAAAAATAATTTCTCTATTGATTTTAATTATTTATGCCTATTTGGAAAAATCAATTAAAAAAATTTTCAAGGATAAAAAATGATCAAAGATAATTGTGCAGTATAAACTAAAAAAAATAATATAATATGAGACTTATTTACGATTGACACCATCTTATAGTGTTGTAATTTTGGGTTAAGTTAAAATTTCTTATGAAAAAAATAAATAAAAAATATTATGAAATAATGCTTCAAGCTGATAATGCAGTTGGAAGAAAAGAAGTAGTTAGTTTATTAAAAAAAGCTGCACTGATAATGTCAAAAGCTGAGGAAAACTTAGCGGCTTAAATTAGAAAACTATTTTATTAGAATAAATAAAATACCATAAAGAATAATAGATGAGGATGCAGCCATAAAAACAAAAGGCAGTATCATACCTGAGTTCAACCATCTTAAAAATCTAATTTTTTTGTTAATTACTCTTGGCATTTTTTGTCACATCTCTTATTTGCAACTTAACAAGTTAATAAAAGGTGTAAATGATTAATTCATCTTTTTAAATATAAGACTTTAACTATTTTAAAAAATATATTTCTAAAGAAAAATATTTGAATTTCATCTTAATTTTTTATTATGAAAGAAATTTTTAGGTAATTAATACCTTGTGGACTTCAAATTTTTAAAGCAAGATTTAGGAACATTAGATTTATTAATAATGATTGAAAATCTCAAAGAGAACCTGAAAAAATTTAGAGATTATGATTCAGAATTGTTACTTAAAATTCTAAATAAGACCCGCATCGAAACTAAAAACACCGATAATAAAGAATTATTTGTAGATGAAAATTGGAAAATTAATTCAAAAAATATCAATAATATAATTCCTTTAGATAATTCAAATTTGAGAAGAATATTATCAGAAATTTTTCCAGAAAAAAAAATATTTATTCAGGATAATAATGATGGTTCGCAAACAATTCTCTTATCCTAATCTTTTTAAGATTAACAGGTTCTTTTCCCTATTCTTTCACTATTGATTTTTTAGAAAAAATTAGTAAGAATTACTCTCGCATTTATTATTTGGAAATGTTATTCTTCAAAAACGTTCATCCAAATTTATATTTCTGGACGCATTACATGGGAATAGGGAACGGGATTCTCATTAATTGCAAAAAAACATGAATAACCTCTTACAAATAAGAGATAAAATCAAAAGGGCCAATAGGCTTTATCAAGCCCAACTATTGGCAACCAAAAATGGAGAAGTAACTCCATACAGAAGATCTGTCTTTGAAGAAAGAATCAGGCAAACACAAAAAGAAATGAGATCGTTAGACTCTCAGGATTAAATTCTTATTTGTAGCTGATCCTAAAAAGAGGGTTGAAACCCTCTTTTTTTTTTAATATATAAATAAAGTAATTCTCAACTAATTTCTTTCTACGATTATCGATTATTAAATGAAAATAATTTTGATATTTTTCTATTGCATTCAAATATATAAATGGCAAATTTAATTAAGGAATTAAGATTTAAATAAAGATGTTCAAAGAGAAATCTAAACAATTTAAAGTCTCACCTAATAAATCAAAGTTAGATCAAGTCTTGTGGGTAATAGAAAATTATTTGCCTCAGAAGAAAGTTCGAGGTGTTCAAAAAAAAGTCTTAATAAATAATCTTGAGGTTCAGACTATTAAACAACTTTCAGAATTAGCTTCTCAATTTTCTAAAACCTTATTTCCAACTAAAAAAAATACAACATTATCTTTTACCTTTGGTAATTGGGCCTTACCTTACCTGAAATTGCTTAAGAAAATAGGAATAGCTAAATAGTAAATTGAGACTTACTAGCTGAAGATTTTATAACCTAATCATAATTCATAAAGATTAGAAAATTTTACTAAGTTCTTTTCTGGATTTAAGGAAGAATACTTACTTTACATAAAAAATACAATTGCTAAGTTTAAAATAAGAGATTTATTCATTATGTTTCTAAATTATCTACCTAGTGAGATGGTTGAGGTTGTTGGTTTAACAATGATTTTTTCATTTTTAGTTGGAACTATATTAATTTTGTTATTTACATCAGATCAGGCAAATACAAAGAATCTATATTTAAAGAAAGCTAAGTAAATTTCAACTAATTTATCCTTATATAAAAGAAGTATTTTTTTTATAAAATTAACTTGGGAGACTGTCTTTTAATTTTTATTATTGATATATAAATTAGATTTAAAAATTATGTACGAAGCTAAAAGAACGGTAGAATTAGGCTTGCCACCTAGAAAAAAAATGAAATAAATAAATAAATCTGATAGATATTTTTCTTGGTTCCCAATTACTAAATCAATAATTAAAAATATCTTTTATCACAGGATTTTAGCTATTTTCTTTTACAAATTTCTCTAATTCCTTTAGCTCTTTTTCTTTCATTAAGCAGCTTTGGATATTTTGTTTTTCATATCTTCAATTTCGTTGATTAATTCATCTAACCATTCTGTATTACTTTTAGATCTTTTTTTAAAATATGAGATTTTTGGTTGATTGATTTCTAGGCTCTCATAATCGCCACTCATAAATAACCCCTAAATTTATACTCTGCATAACTTATCTAGATAAATCAGCTCCATCAATAAGCTCTAATACTTATTTGTTAGTTGTTATGGGTAACTAGTCTCTTTTTTCAAAAATATTAATAAAGAAATTTATCTCCCAAAAATATAGATGCTAATGAATAATTAGAAAAAAAATTTAGACTTTATAAACAGAAGTACAACCCCTTAAAGCTATTCTGCAGTATCAAATGAGAAATAAGAAAAAGAGATTCATTTTTATTATATTGCAATTACATATACTTTAATAAGAATTATTCCTTGGGTGTTTTTTTACCTAATTTCAAAGCTAAAGATTAAGAATTAGCAAATATATGTACTTTTTTAGAAATTAAAAATTAATCATTGATATTTAGAACAAATTTGCTTCTATATATAGAAAGAAGTATTTGATATGATTTATTCCTTAGCTATTACATTATTAGTATTAGGCTCTTTAGTTTCTTACAAAAGACTCAAAAGAAAAAAAAGGAGATTTCATGCTCCACCTACAAATCAGCTTCCTAGCTGAAGATTAAATTCAGTCCTCGTCTCCAAAAGGATTTGGACTAATATCCCAAATGAACACTACTGCTATAGATAAAAGCAATAGACGAAAAACAACCTGAGTAGTTGTAAATAACATCAATGCAATCTAAAAATAATGGATCAACATTTTTTATAGAAATTTTAAGGGGTAATCAATATTGTTTGGTTCTAAATGTCTTACATAGCATGCTGTTATGCAATCCACTCCCTCACTATTGATACTACAAGAAGTTATACATTCATAAAAACTTTCCAAAGCATCTGAATCTTGAATGTTTGAATAAATGTCTTGTTTCATTGTTAATCTTCTTCACTGAAGCTTATCTAGCAGTTTTTTTTTAATAGTGTCAAATTTTAGATAAAGTACTTATCCACTTTCTTAAAAAAACTATTTAATCTATATGTTTTACCCCATTCTTTCTCCTATAGTTTTATATTCTTTTGTATCTTCTTAAATAGATTCATCCACAGAACCTTTCATAACTTGTTTACATGAGCTCTTATAAAACCATTCATAAGAAATTAAAATTGAATTAATGAGTGAAGAGGGCTTTGAACTATCTTCAAAAGTTTTAATTACTTTAATCCCAGATCTGTTTTGTTGATCAAAGTAAATTTTTCATAAAAAAAGGGCGTTAGTTTCGCCCAAAAAAAAGCGTGATAATCCCCATCAACCAGCCTTTTATGATCTTAGCACTACATATAGTGCTTGTATGTAATAAAAATTACCTATTGATGGGGTTGTTGCTTTCTGTTTAATTTGTCATGATAGGGATCCCCATCACCTAGGCTCGCAAGAGTCTTTTTTTTTGCTATTTCGCAATTTATACTTACTTACTTTTAAAAAATTAGTATTTAAAAACTTTTTATTTAATTTTTAAATTCGATAATTAATAATAAAAAAAATATTTTAATTATGCAGACATACATTGTACATTGGCAATTTCCAGATCAAGAAAGTCATATGCAAGGGGCAGAAGCTTTTGCTGCCTTTGTAGAAGGTGGATGCGAAGGTGATGAATTTGATGGGTTTAAAGTTGTTAATCGAGTAGTAAATCCTGAGGGGGCTAATGGTTGGGCTATTGTTGAATCTTCAAATCATCAGAACATATGGAAATGGAGTAATATCTGGGTAGATAATTTTGGCGTGGAAATTGAAGTCACACCAGTTTTAACAGACCAAGAATTTCTCTCCATCCATAAAGAAATTGCAACAGAATCGAGTATTTAGTTAATCTTTTAAAATATTTAGTTGATCTAATTTAAAAGGAGAAAACCTTTTATTTTATGGGTAAATTATCTACTCAAGAATTGAGAATAGTGATTTTTTAATTCATAATTAGCTTTTATTTAATAAACTAACCAAGAGAATCTAAATCTCTTCTACGGTGAACTGTATTGACTTTATCGTTTGAGACATTCTGTTCTCTCATTAAATCAGCAATAGTTGGATAATCTTTTGCATTTTCATGTTCTCTTGCATTTTTGTCTTTAATTGCAAAGGGTGACTTTTTAGAATTCATGAGAAATTACCTCAAAATTTTTGTTGGGTTCTGATTACAGAACCTGGATGGTCATCTAAGTAAGAATCAAATTCTCTTGCAAGCATAATGCAATCGAATGTATCGCGAGCATAGAAGTCAACTTGATGGGTATTATTTGATGAGTCTTTATAACTCAACATATATTTATTGCAAGATTTAATTGGTGTTGAAGGCATTAAAACTCTTTATCAGTACTTATATGTTCTAGCGAAGCAATCTAAGAAACCGACTTGTAAAGATGTTCGGTTTGAGGTACAAGAATATACGGATAGAGGATCAACAATTAAATCTTGGAATTGATAAAATGCTTTTGAAAGAGCAAAAAAATATATTTTTACCATAACTTGAAACACTTTCTCTTCTTTCCAGTGAGTGATGCATGAACGTATCTTTTACATTAATAATCAATATTGTTTTTAGGAATAGTTATATAACTAATAAAATTAAAAATTAGGTTTGAAGCGCAATTAATCGCTTTAAAAGAACTAAATCTTAACGTTAAACCTTTTTTTTATATCTTACATTACATATTTATGGTGCTATTTAACTAAAAATAATACCTCCATGATTTTTATTCAAGCTAAAAAAAAGTCAATTAGTTTTTTATGTAATTATTGACACTAGATTTAAAATAAAAGACAGTTAGTTCCTTTTTATGTCATCTCATAAAAGTCCAGATATGATTAAGTATTGTTTAATTACCTCTACAACTGCGATAGTCCTTATATTTATCTCTTTGATATCTGTTTCAAAAAAGGCATTTTATTGGAATCAATGCTTTAAGAAAACATACCAATGGATTGATACAAACGAGATTGAACTAAAAAATTGGGATAAAGAATCAAAAGAAAGTATTGCAGTAGCAGTTTGCAATGGTGCTGTATACGAACCTAAAATTAAAACAAAGTAATTTGATTTACAGTCAATCTAAAATAAAATTAAAAAGATCTATTTTTTATGCCTCTTGAAACTACTGTTTTTACATTCAAAAAAAATGTGTCAGTTGATGAATGGGCTGCGGTTTATGACAGTTAAGAAAATATATAAATGAACAAAGAACGTGGAATTATTTGCTTATAAAAATGTATAAAGAAAGATCTTACCATCAAAGTAATTCTGATTGAACAGGGTAAAGAAGTTAATTCAATAGCTATTTTGGTGGTTCCAGCAGTAAAACTATTAATTGAGAGTACAGGTCATATTTATGATTCAATTATTTTTCCCCGTTACTTTTAATTAAAAGTGGATTTAAAGCTAAGAAAAAATTGTCCGTTTTTTCAAGTAAGATTTTAAAGAGTTTTTAAAATAGATGTGTGGAAGATTTGAGCTAAAAACTAAGTTTGATAATTTGCCAAAGGTTTTGAAACAAGATTACCCATTTGGACTTGATACTAAATACGAGACTCAAGATTTAATAAGACCTAATGATCCTGTTCTTGTGATTAAAAACGAAGGAAAAATAAAAACAACTTTTATGTCATGGGGTTTTATTTCACCTTGGGCTAAAAACCCATTTGATAAAGAAAGACCAAGACCATTCAATGCAAGATCAGAAAACGTAGAAGATAAGAAACTATTTTGTGGAAGTTGGAAATACAAAAGGTGCTTAATACCAGCAAGTGGTTTTTTTGAAAAAACATATCGTATCAGAAAAGAGAATTATGAGACTTTTTGGTTAGGAGGAATCTGGAGCAAGTGGACATCTCCAGATGGTGCCGAATTAGAGAGTTGTTGTATTTTAACAACTGAACCAAATGATCTAATTAAACCCTTTCATCACCGTATGCCTGTAGTTGTTCCTAATGGATATGAGGAAGAATGGACTGAACAGGTCAAAGATTCTGTTGAATTAAAAAGTTTGTTCCCAATAATGATGGATTGGTCACCAGAAGGATGGTTAATCGAACAAGTCAATAAAAAACAAACTGAACAGATGAGTTTGTTTTAATTGGAAGGATTATTCTTACTATTGGGACTATTTAACAAATAGCTAAATCATTTAATTGTATGCTTATGGATTTAGCTCGGAAAAAACTTTTAATATATTACTCTTAATAATTTTTCAAAGTAGGTAAAAATTTATCTCCTGTTATTAATATAATAAGACTATATTCAAAGCTAAAGAAGTTATTTTTTTAAATGAAAAGTTTTGAAGATCTTTTTAAAGATAAACAGAATAGTAATAAAAAGACTAAACCTTCTATAGAAAAAACTATTAATCAAGCAATTCAGTCGCATTTAAAAGGTAATATACGAGAAGCAACAAAATATTATCAAGAGTTAATAACTGAAGGATGCAGTGATCAAAGAGTTTTTTCTAATTATGGAGCAATTTTATATGGTATGGGTAAATTAAAGGATGCCGCTAAGTTCTTTCGCAAAGCGATTGCAATTAATTCTGATTTTGCAGATGCGCATTCAAATCTAGGAAATATATTAAGAGATCAAGGAGACTTACAAAACGCAGAAGTATCTGTTCGTAAAGCAATTGCAATTAATTCTGATTTTGCAGATGCGCATTCCAATCTAGGAAATATATTAAAAGATTTAGGAAAATTACAAGAAGCAGAAGTATCTGTTCGTAAAGCAATTGCCCTTAATCCTAATTTTGCAGTTGCGCATTCAAATCTAGGAAATATATTAAAAGATTTAGGAAAATTACAAGAAGCAGAATTTTCTTATCGTGAAGCAATTGAAATTGAACCTGATTTCGCAGGCGCATATTCCAATCTTGGAAGCATATTGAGTGATTTAGGCGATTTACACGAAGCAGAAGTATCTGTTGGTAAAGCAATTGCCCTTAATCCTAATTTAGTAGAAGCACATTCCAACCTAGGAAATATATTAAAAGATTTAGGAGACTTACAAAAAGCAGAATTGTCTTATCGCAAAGCAATTGAAATTGATCCTGATTTCGCAATTGCGCATTCCAACCTAGGAAATATATTAAAAGATTTAGGAGACTTACAAAAAGCAGAATTGTCTTATCGCAAAGCAATTGAAATAAGTCCTTATTCTGCAGAAGCTCACTCTAATCTGGGAAATATATTAAGAGATTTAGGAGACTTACAAAAAGCAGAAATATCTACGCGCAAAGCAATTAAAATTAATCCTTATTATGCAGAAGCACATTCTAATCTGGGAAATATCTTGAGTGATCTTGACAAATTTGAAGAAGCAGAATTGTCTTATCGCAAAGCGATTGAAATCAAACCTGATTACCCAACTGCATATGTTAACCTTGGCGGTATCTACAAAATTCTCGGCAATTTTGATCAAGCTCTTGCGACCTATAAGAGAGGATATGCAATATCACCCAGAAGTTCCATACTCTGCACAGCCGCAAATCTTTTTTTTCAGGACGTATACGAAGATACACGACATATCCTCAAAGCTAGAACGAATTACACAAATGGCATAAGAATAATTGAGCGCAATTTACCCAAGCTTGATATACCCGTTAAAGAAATGTCTACAGATATGTTTTGGTTAGCCTATCAGAATATAAATAACGATAAAGAAATACTCGTGAAACTAGGTAAAACAATGCAAGATCTTTACAGGATTAGCGAAACAAATTTAAAACTATCTCATACTAGTAGAGAGTCGAAAAATGATGAGATGAATATAGGAATTTGCTCAGACTTTCTAAGTTCTCATACAATCGGCCTATTATATAAAGGCATAATACTAGCATTCAAAAATAGCGAAATAAATATTACAATCATAAGAGGGCCAGCAGCTAAGAATGACTCTTTGAGTCGAGAGATAGATTCATATACAGGTAAATCAATAAGACTTCCTTCATCAATAAATGATGCTGTTGAAATAATTAAAAAAGAAACATTTGATGCTCTATTCTATCCAGACATAGGGATGTCTCCATATACATATTTGCTTGCTCTCTACCGACTTTCTCCTATTCAAGTAACAAGCTGGGGACATCCAAACACAACTGGTTTGAATACTATTGACTACTTTATCTCGTCAGAACTAATCGAACCAAAAAATGCACAAGCATTATATAAAGAGCAATTAATCAAATTAAGAAAACTTCCGTGCATGTATGCAAAACCAAAGCTTGAGATTCGAGGCAAATTTCGTGATAAGTTTCAAATGCCTAGCGATAAGACTTTGATAGGAATTCCACAAAGTCTTTTCAAATTCCATCCGGACTACGATAACGTACTTGAGCGAATAATCGACAAACTACCCGATACAAATTTCGTGATAATAGAAGGAGGCTATAAATCTCAAACACAAAGATTGAAAAAACGATGGAGTGCTACAGCACCAAAGACCCTAAAAAAGACAATATTCCTTAAAAAGATGCCTCAAGAGGATTATTTGTGTTTATTAGATACTGTAGATATCTTGCTCGACCCAATTTATTTTGGCAGTGGGAATACATTCTATGAAGCAATGGCAGTTGGCACCCCATTGGTCACCATGCCAGGAAATTATATGCGTGGCAGAGCTGTAGCAGCTGGTTACAAACAGATGAAGTTAAAGAATGCGCCTGTAGCACGAAACATCCAAGAATATATTGACCTAACAATTAAACTTGCTAAAAATCCTGAAATAAGAATGCAAATAAAAGAAGGGATCAAGACAGCTGCTCTGCAGTATCTCTTTGACGACCAAGAGGCAGCTAATGAAATTATTGAATTCTTCAAGGCAGCAATAGAAGAACGTAGAAACACAGGTGGCTTGCTACCACTAGGATGGAAGCCTTTATTAAAGGTAGAGGGATGAAAAGACAAAGAAGATATTTTTATAATCAATGCCCTGCCTGTGGCTATACGGTCGCGAAGATGATCTTTGATGCCGGTATAAAACCTTTAGCAACACTTGCATGGGCAGAGACGAAATTAGAAGCTAAAGAAGTTAAATCATTCAAGCAAGAGTATATTCAATGTTTAAATTGCTCACATGTTTGGAATCATTTATTTGATTGGGAGAACGTGCCTTACGGGAATAAGCCCAACAAAATGTACAACAATGGTGCTCAATGGAAGAGACATATTGATTATTTAAAAAAATGGTTGTCGGATAAAATACCAGCTGATCCCATTGTGGTTGATATTGGATGTGGTGATGCAAGCTTCCTGATTAGTATGGCTATGCGATATAAATCAAAGGGAGAATTCCTCGGCTTTGATCCTAGTGGTGATGTTGATCCTGAACAGACAGAAATAACTTTTAATCGAGAGTTATTCCTCCCTCTTGAAGACACAGCAAAATACAAGCCTGATCTTATTGTGATGAGACATGTTATCGAGCATCTCACCGCTCCATCATCCTTTTTGCATTCCCTAGCGTGGGGAGCTTCTCAGAATGAAAAACCAACATATCTATATTGCGAAGTACCATGCATAGATCGTGTATTTGAGACAGGGCGCTTAGCAGATTTCTATTATGAACATCCCTCTCAATTTACAACTTCATCATTTACACGTATGCTCAGCACAGCAGGTAATGTAATTGATATCATGCAT
>QCNH01000013.1 GCA_003213275.1 Prochlorococcus sp. AG-424-M03
CTGGCCATAGCCAAAAACATTTTCCTAAGATTTTCAGCTTGTGCTTCAGTCCTGTTGTTAAAGTGAATGCCTCCTAATTTTGTTACACCTTCTACAAGTATTTTTACTTCTAATCCAAAATTTGTTTCTATTTCGGATAAATCAATGCCAGTATCTTCAACAACATCATGTAAAAGGCCTGCAGCAATAACAGATGAACTAGCACCTATTTCTTTGAGGAGATTTGCAACAGCAACCGGGTGGATAATATATGGCTCGCCACTCGCGCGGAATTGTCCATCATGAGCTTTATAAGCAAGTTTAAAAGCCTTTACTATAAGGTTTTGATTCTCATCATTTTCTTTATTTGATTTTTCAAAATTATGAATATCTTTAAGAAGCCAATCGGGAATTTTTATTTGATAATTCAAAGATTCACTTTCATATTTTTTATTTTCAGGCAAAATAGTTTTGGAAACTTCAATTTCGTTTTTTTCTTTTGAATTTGCAGCTGCCTTGGACATTTTATATTGCTTTAGATGTATTTTATTTAGGTCTAGAAAAATTTGCTATAAATCATGGAAATAAATAAAGAAAAAATTATTGTAGTTAAAAACCTTACTGTTAAATATGGTTTAAAACAGCAACCTATTATCAAAAATTTTAATTTGGAAATTGATAGTGGAGATCATTTGGCCATAATAGGACCTTCTGGATGTGGAAAGACCACTTTTGCAAAAACATTAGTAAATATATTGCCTGAAAAGGCTACTTCTAAAGGGTATTTATCGATTTCTAGTGTAGATCCTAGGAAAATAAATAACAAAGATGCACAATTATTTAGAAGAAAGAATTTTGGATTTATTTATCAAGACTCTATAAAAAAACTTAATCCGCTAATGAGAGTTGGGGATCATTTATATGAACTATTTAAAACGCATGATCAAACTAAATCATCTGTACTTATTAAAAAATTAGTAAAAGAAGTTTTTCAAAAAGTAGGAATTGAAGAAAGTAGACTTGATTCTTTCCCACATCAATTTAGCGGTGGAATGAGACAAAGAGTTTCTATAGCAATGGCACTTGCTTTGAAACCTAAATTATTAATAGCTGATGAACCTACAACAAGCTTAGATACCAAAACAAGTTTTCAAATTATGCAAGAAATAATTCATCTATGTAATGAATTTGATACTACTTTAATTTTAATTAGTCACGATATAAATCTTGCAGCAAAGTGGTGTAAAAAAGTTGCAATAATTGAAAAGGGATCGATTGTTGAAAAAGGGAATATATTAGATATTTTTCAATCACCAAAATCAGATATCGGGAAAAAGTTAGTAAATGCTTCAAAAATAGTATTAGAACCAAATACTAAAAATAATGCTCGAGATGAGGTAGTTCTAGAGGTAAATAATCTAAGACATTGGTATAAATTAAATTCTTCAATTTTCATTAATAAATGGAATAAAGCTTTAAATGAAGTTAGTTTCAAGTTATATGAGAATGAGACTCTTGGAATAGTTGGTTCTTCAGGGAGCGGTAAAAGTACATTATGTAGGGCTTTAATTGGACTTCTTAAAGTAAGAGGTGGTGAAATCAAAATTTATGATAAAAATCATGCATCGAAAAAACATAAATCTTTTAAAAAGAACAATAATGTGCAAATTATTTTTCAAGATCCTTTTTCAAGTTTGAATCCGAAAATGACAATTAAAAATATTTTGGAAGATATATTTTTTATTCAAAAAATTTCAGATAAAAGAAAAATCGAAAAAGAAATAAAATGCATGTTAAGAAATTTAAATCTCCCCTTAAATAATGATTTTTTAAATTCTTATCCTAGCCAATTATCTGGTGGTCAATTGCAAAGAATTTCATTAGCCAGAGCGCTATTGTCGAAACCAAAAATTTTGATTTGTGATGAGAGCGTAAATATGTTGGATGCTTCAGTAAAAATAGAGATTCTTGAATTACTTAGATTCTTGCAAGAAAAAATGAATTTAACGATTATCTTTATTACTCATGATTTAGGCATTGCTAAAAGATTTTGTGATAGGTTGCTAGTTATGAATCACGGAAAGATAGTTGATGAAGGAGAAAGTTCTACAATATTTACTAAAACTCAAAACACCTATACAAAATCGCTTCTAAATTCCTCTTTAAATCTTATTTAACTTTAAGAACACTTAGTAATTTTTGAAAATCTAATGGTAATTCTGATTCAAATATCATTTCTTTACCATTTATTGGATGCATAAGTCCAAGCTTAATGGCGTGTAAAGCTTGGCCATCTAATTTACATGGTAGTTTTTTACATCTTCCATATAACGGATCACCCACAATTGGATGATTAATGTGAGCGCAATGAACTCTTATTTGATGCGTTCGCCCCGTATCTAGTTTGAAACTCATTAATGAGTAATTGCCAAATCTTTCTTCTAATTTCCAATAGGTACAGGCATACCTTCCTGAAGTTTCTTCAACTACTTTATATTTCAATCTATTTAATTTATCTCTGCCAATGTGTCCCACTATTTGGCCTTCTTCAGAATTAGGTGCTCCATGAATTACTGCAATATATTCGCGTGATGCTATTTTTTCTTTAATTTGTTTCTGGAGATTTACTAATGCCTCTTGGCTTTTTGCAACCACCATACATCCGGAGGTATCTTTATCTAATCTATGAACAATCCCAGGTCTTAGTTTCCCATTAATTCCAGGTAGATCTTTACAGTGAAAAAGTAATCCATTCACTAAAGTGCCTGATTTGTGTCCAGGGGCTGGATGAACAATTAGTCCTGATTGTTTATTGATTACTATGATGTGCTCGTCTTCAAAAAGGATATTTAAATCCATTTTTTCAGGTTTCAAATAAATCAGAGGTTCTGGAGGTGGCATCCATATTTGAACATTGTCGCCATTTTTTAATGGGGTCTTTGCTTTCGCGGTCTTATAGTTTACAAGTACTAAACCTGAATTTATAAAATGTTGAATTCTTGCTCTACTTTGTTCTGGCCTTTTACTTACCAACCATCTGTCTAGTCTCATAGGAAGAGGAAGCTCATAAATAATTTCTATAAGTTCACCTTCTCCAATGCCGAAAGAATTTTTATTATTTAATTCCATTATGGGACTTCTAAAGCAATTTTACCAAGCATTTGATTTCTATAATCTTCCAATAATTTATGAGACATTCTCCTTTTATCGCCTGATGTATGTTTTGAAGCTGCTTCATCGATCCAATCAGAAGGACTCTCAAAGCCTTTTTTAATATCAACTCCATATCTATTAGATATTTGTTTTACTGAGATATTCGCATTCTTATCTTTGTTTAGAGTGGATATAATTTTGATAAATCCAATTGCGACACTCTCTATTTCATAGGCAGCTTCTCCAATATCGTCACATAGTGCAAGATTAAGTGCTGATTTTTGATCTTCTAAATTTGGAGGTATAACACCTGGAGCATCTAGTAGATCTATGCCACTTTCTAATTTTATCCATCTTAAATTACGAGTCACGCCTGCTTTCCTGGCACTATCTACAACTCTTTTTTTTGCGATTCTATTAATTAATGCTGACTTACCTACGTTTGGGAAACCAAGTGTAAGTGCTCTAATTGGCCTAATTTTCATTCCTCTAGAAAGTCTTCTATCGTCAATTGAAGCCCTAGATTTTTTGGCGGACTTACAAATTTCTTTAATACCTATACCTCTTTTAGCGTCACACCAATGCGGATATTGATCTTTAGCATTAAACCATTTATTCCAACTTGTGATGGTATGAGGAGAGATCATGTCTGATCTGTTAATAACGAGAATATGTTTTTTATTGTTGATCCATTTGTTTAAGTGTGGATGTCCTGTTGACAAAGGAATTCGTGCGTCTCTAACTTCAATAACTAAATCTACTTTATTGATAACTTCAGATAATTTTTTTTCTGCTTTTGCGATATGGCCTGGATACCATTGAATTTTGGGTATGTCCACTTCAATAAATCAAATAAAATTTTGTATTCCTTTTACTTTTTATAAGTTTCAAAAGTATTTACTTCTAAATTTTAGTATATATTGAATAACTAAAAAATTTTTATAATTGTGAATTCTTAAAATTTATTAAGGCATAAGTAACAGTTACTACTTTTTAACCCAATAAGTCCAAATTAACGTTAGGGTCTAAAAATTAAAAATTAAGCTTGTTTAATGTCAAAATTATCTCTTTCCAGTCTTGACAAGACACATTTAGAAGGAAAAAAAGTTCTTGTCAGGGTAGATTTTAATGTTCCATTAAATGAAGATGGTCAAATAACTGATGATACGCGTATTAGAGCAGCGATTCCAACTATTGAATATCTCATTAATCATTCTGCAAAAGTTATCTTAGCTGCCCATTTTGGAAGACCAAAGGGTCAGGTAAATGAAAAAATGAGATTAACACCAGTAGCAGCAAGATTAAGCGAATTGTTGAAAAAAAATGTTGCTCTTACAAACAGTTGTATAGGTGATGAAGCAGTTGCAGAATCAAATAGCTTAAATAATGGAGATGTTCTTTTACTTGAGAATGTTCGTTTTTTTGGTGAAGAGGAAAAGAATGACTTGGATTTTGCTAAAAATTTAGCATCACATGCAGATATGTATGTAAATGATGCTTTTGGTGCTGCTCATAGAGCTCATGCTTCAACTCAGGGAGTTACTAATTATTTAAGTCCCTCAGTAGCTGGATTCCTTTTAGAAAAAGAATTGAAATACCTACAAGGAGCAATAGATTCCCCAAAACGTCCATTGGCAGCAATAGTTGGAGGATCAAAGGTTAGTAGCAAAATAGGAGTGCTTGATTCTTTACTAGATAAGTGTGACAAGATCATGATTGGTGGAGGTATGATTTTTACTTTTTATAAAGCTAGAGGTCTAGATGTTGGAAAGAGCCTTGTAGAAGAAGATAAACTTGAGCTTGCTAAAGATTTAGAAGCAAAAGCAAAAGCAAAAGGAGTTGAATTACTATTACCCACTGATGTTGTTTTAGCTAATGAATTTTCTCCTGACGCTGAAAGTAAAATATCTCAAATTGATTCAATTAGTGGAAATTGGATGGGTCTTGATATTGGTCCAGATTCCATTAAAGTTTTTCAGAATGCTCTTGCAGAATGTAAGACAATTATTTGGAATGGTCCAATGGGAGTGTTTGAATTTGATAAATTTGCAGAGGGTACTAATGCAATAGCTACCACCCTTGCGGACTTAAGTGCTTTTTCTGAAGTTTGTACAATAATTGGTGGTGGAGATTCAGTCGCAGCAGTCGAAAAAGCAGGATTAGCTGAGAAAATGTCTCATATATCTACTGGAGGTGGGGCTAGTTTGGAACTGTTAGAAGGTAAAACTTTACCTGGTGTAGCTGCTTTAAACGACGCTTAGGCTAAATCTCATCAACAATATCAATACTTTTTGTAAAAGTAATCATTCCATTTGGGTGAGCTATAATACCTGACCAAATTTGTATTCCTGGTTTTGAAGGAGCTCTTGTCATTTTAAAAATCCCCCCAGATGCTAATGGCTCCAAAAATATTTCCTGTTCAAAAAATGAATTTACTTGATGAGGTTTTATTGCTCCAGCAATGATCACTTCTTCAAGTGGTTTATTTAGAATAATATCGATATCATATCTTGAACCAGTAAGAACTCTATCAGGGATTTTAAAACTAATATCTATCTTCTTATTATCATTCCTTATTGTTGTGAATAAATTTTTAATGGTACCTTCATCAATTTTTCCATTTAAAATTGAAAAAATATAATCGAAATCCGATTCGAGTATATGCATTTCTCCATTAACTATTTTTTTCCCTAAAACTTTTATTGTTAAAATTTCTTTATTTGGAATATTGGATTTTAATTTTTTGAGCTTCCATTTGCTGTCAGGGAAATCATTAACAATTTTTGAAAACTGTTTTGTTATATTTTGGTTTTCATCATTTCTAAAATTTTTTCTAATAAACTCTAAATCTCTCTTATTTAAAGCGTTTTCTAGATTTCTTATAAAATCAACTTTTAAAGTTTGCGTTCTTGCTGAATACGGAATAATGAGATAAATAAATAAGTAGAGAGGGACTCCTATATTTTTGAATAAGTTTAAATTATACATATTTATCATTTATTATTTTCATTCTACTAATTTCATCTTTTATGTCTAAAAAAAATAATTTATTAGTTGCAGCAAGTGGCACAGGAGGCCATATTTTCCCAGCTTTAGCTGTTTCTAAAGAGGTAGAAGATGAATGGAATATTCATTGGTTGGGGGTTCACAAAAGACTTGATGCAAATTTTATTCCCAAAAAATATAATTTGAGGACTTTGAATATAAATACACCAAGAAAAAATATATTTTTGTTTTATCAATATATAGAAATTTTAATGTCAACTTTCCAAATAATTAGGATCTTAAAAGAAAAAAAGATTAACTTGGTTTTTACGACTGGAGGTTATATATCTGCCCCTACTATTGTTGCTTCAAAACTTCTCAGGATACCTGTCATTATTCATGAATCAAATTTAATTCCAGGAATGGTCACTAAATATTTTGGTTTCTTGTGTAACTATGTTCTTTTAGGATTTAAGAAAACAAATTCTTATTTAAGAAATTGTAAAACTATTTTCACTGGCACTCCTTTAAGAAAGCAATTCTATAAATCTAATCCCTTGCCAGAATGGGTTCCAAAAGGGAAAGGACCTCTTTTGATTGTTATGGGAGGTAGTCAAGGAGCAAAAGCTATCAATCAAATTCTTGAAGAATCTTTGGCATTTTTAATGAAAAAAAAGTTTCGAATAGTTCATATTATTGGCGAAAGTAATCAACAATCTTTTAATGTAAAAAATTCCAAAAATTATGTTCAAAAGAAATTTACTAATGAAATCGCAGCTTTAATTCAAAACTGTGATCTTGTAATATCGAGATCTGGTGCAGGAACAATAAATGAATTAATAGAGACTGAAAAACCTTCAATTTTAATTCCATTTCCTTATTCTAAAAATAATCATCAGGAGAAAAATGCACTGATTCTCGCAGAAATTGGAGGCTCAGTTTTAATGAATCAAAATAAAATTTCTAAAGAAGTTTTTGAAGAAACTCTAGAAAGAATTTTTAAAATAAAATCAAAAAACGGAAAAAATTACTATGAAATATTAGATCTTATGAAGAAGAACATGGAAAATAATAATAAAATCAAATCTAAAATTGAGATTAAAAAATTTTTTAATTATTTTTTAAAGGAATTTTGAATTTCTTTACATAAAAGATTGTTTTTTGTCCTACTTTGTAAGCTTATTCTTGCCCACTTTTCGTCAAGAAATCTAAATGAAGTACATTCTCTAAGTAATATCCCCTTATTCTCTAAGTATTTTATATTTGGCGACAAGGATGTTTTACTTTCTATTAGAAAAAAGTTGGTTGAAGAGTCATGAACTTTAAGGTTTGCTATTTTTGATAATTTTTCATATACTCTCTCTCTTTCAATATTTATCCAGCTGTGAATCTGTCTTGTCCATTGCTCATAGAATTTCTTATTACTTAGCAAGTCAATTCCGGCTTTAATTGCAAAGGAATTTAAAGGCCAAGGATCTCTATTCATTTCCCATTGCTTAAGTTTTTTCGATGAGCCCACAACGTAACCTAATCTAAGACCAGGTATATTAAAGATTTTAGTCAAGCTTCTTAAGACTAATAAATTATCATATTTTTGGGTTAATGGTATTAAAGATTCTTTATCTCCATTAGGTGTCATCGATAAGAAAGCCTCATCACAGATAACTAATTTATATTTTTTTATAATTTCCTCTAATGAATTTTTCCCCCACAATTGGCCGGTAGGGTTATGTGGATTTGTTATCCAAATAACATCACCTTTAGGATAAAGAGGAAATGATTGAGGAAAAATATTATTCCAGTTTTTTGGTAATTCGCAATGTATAAAATTACTATTCCAACAATTTAAAGATCTTTCATAATCAACAAAGCAAGGAGAAGGAATACAACTTTCCCCAAATTTGGATGCTTCATAACCTGCCCAAGTTATTAGCTCAGAAGCTCCATTTCCAGGTAAAATATTTTCTGGATTTATCCCATGAAATTTACCGATTATTTCTTTCAAATCAATCAAATTTCTTTCAGGGTAATATCTAAATCCAAGATTCTTAATTTCCTCATTTAATGAATCTATTACTATTTGAGGGGGATCAAAGGGTACTAATGACGCGCTTGCGTCAATGATTTCAGAGGGATTCAAATTTAATTTTTTTGCATTTGCATATACATTCCCTCCATGCTTTAAGTTTGATATTTGCATAGCTAATGTTGAGTAATCATTAGGTTCCGATTTATTCATTATTCATTTTTTTATTTTATTCAACCCATTTTAAATCTGATCCAATGGCCTCTTTTATATTAGATAATTGATGGTTATTGAGTTGCTTTATAATTCCTTCAAGTATATTGGGTACTAATTGTGGACCCTTATATATCCATCCTGTATAAAGTTGAATTAATGATGCTCCAGAACAAATTCTTTCCCAAGCTGACTCAGGACTATCGATTCCACCAACGCCAATTAAAATAATCTTTTTATCAAAATTATGAATATGTTTTAATATTTGATTTGCTTTTTTTTGTAGAGGTCTTCCACTTAATCCTCCATTCTCTTCAGAAAGTAATAATCCGGTTTGTCTGATCTTTCTATTTTCAAGACCTAATCTATCAATGCTGGTGTTAGTGGCAATTATTCCATCGATATTTTCCTCGATTATTAATTGGCAAATATCTTCAATATCTTTAAGGCCTAAATCTGGAGCAATTTTTACAAATAATGGTGGACAATTAGGTAAGTTTTTAATTTCTTTAAGAAGTTCTTTTAGAAGAATTGGATCTTGCAACTTTCTTAGTCCTTCAGTATTTGGAGAACTTACGTTTATTGCTGCGTAATCACAATATGGAATTAATAATTTTAGAGAAGTTAAATAATCATCTTTTGCTTGAGATAAACCTGTAATTTTAGACTTGCCGAAATTTATACCTAAACAAATATTCTCTCTGTTTTTTTTAAACTCAATACCTTGTTCAAGAAAGTTTTTAACTAGAGTTTCAGCACCACTGTTATTGAAACCCATCCTATTTAATGCTGCCTCTTCTTCTGCTAATCTAAATAACCTTGGTTTGGGATTACCATTTTGAGCAAATTTAGTTACTGTACCAAGTTCAGCAAATCCAAAACCAAAGTCTTTCCATATATTTGCAGCATTTCCATTTTTGTCAAAACCCGCAGCTAAACCAATTGGATTACAAAAATTTATTCCACATATTTTCTGAGCTAACCTTTTATCAACTACAGAAAATTCTTCATTTAGATTTTTTAAGATAGATGAAACTACAGGCCAATTATATTTTCTTGAACTGAATGATAGAAGGCTAAGAGATAAATTAGTTAGATATTCTGCATCAATTCCAGAATCATTTTTTAGTACAGGGGTAATCAAGTTTTTATAAAGATTTTTAAATACCCCCTTTGGTTCATTCATAAAAAATTAGGATTCTTTTTTTTCTATTATCCAATATTTCTTATCTTTAGGAATCAATCTCCAATTACGCCATTCAAAAACTAAATATTGTTTTATCTTTAAGTGGTTTTCTTCACCTAATAAGTTGCTTAGTTCTGGTGAACTTAATAAGTACTTTTTTTCTGCAAATTTTTTAATTAATTCATTTCTTGAAAATAATTCCTGAATTTCTGAAGATGCATTTTTTTCAAAAAAGTCAACTGAGGATGTTTCTTCTTTCGATTTATTTATTATAGATATACCTTTGCTGTAATTAGTTGCGATTTTATCAACCCTATCATTTTGTTTATCTCCGCTATGACCCTTAACGTATTCCATTCTTAAGCAATTTATTCTTAATTGATCAATTTTTTGCCATAAATCAAGATTTTGAACTGCTTTTCCTGAGCTTGTTTTCCATCCATTTTTCTTCCAATTAATAATCCATTTTGTATACCCTTCTATGACATATTTACTATCAGTTCTTAATTTAAAATTATCTTTTAATTTATGTTTTTTTAATTCTTCAAGAGTTTTTATAGCAGCAGTTAGTTCCATTCTATTATTAGTGGTATTTTGCTCCGAACCACCTATTTCTAATTGACTATTATCGTCAAAAATTATTAAACCACCCCAACCACCTGGACCTGGATTACCACTACAGGCACCATCAGTTGCAGCCTCAATTGCAATAATCTCACTATTCATAATTTTTGAAGCCGATATTAAGGTTATCGGCTTGAAAAAATCTACTCTTACTTAAGTGTAACTTTACCGCCAGCTTCTTCAATCTCTTTCTTTAAAGATTCAGCGTCTGCTTTAGCAATTCCTTCTTTGACTGTTTTTGGTGCTGATTCAACAAGTGCTTTTGCATCACCAAGACCAAGACCAGTTGCATTTCTTACAACCTTAAGGACTTTGATTTTTGCAGCTGCATCAAAGCTTTCGAGAACTACATCAAATTCAGTTTTTTCTTCAGCAGCTCCACCATCTCCATCACCGCCAGCTGCTCCTGGAGCTGCCATTACTACACCTGCAGAAGCTGCAGCAGATACTCCAAAAGCCTCTTCAATTTGCTTGACAAGCTCAGATGCTTCTAAAAGTGATAGAGATTTTAATGATTCAAGAATTTCTTCAGTTTTTGCGGACATTTTCTTAAAAGTTAATTAGGGTTTGAATTTAAGATTCTGATTTTTCAGAATGTTGTTTAAGTGATCTAGCAAGTCCAGAAGGCACTTCATTGATAGAGATCGCAATTTTTGTTGCTACTCCATTTAGAGCACCAGCAATTTTTGCCATCAATACCTCTTTAGATGGAAGACTTGCAATTTCTTTAATTTCAGAATCGCTAAGAAGTCTGCCTTCAAATAAAGCTCCTTTGGTTTCGGATTTTTTGGTGTCTTTTTGAAAAGATTGGATCGCTTTTACAGCACCACCAACATCTTCTTTGATTAAGACAAAAGCATTCGTTCCGGTCAGCAAAGATTCAAGATCGTTCCAATTACTATCTCCATCAATAGCTTTACGCATTAATGAATTTTTAGTAACTTTGCAAATGCCGTTAGTTGTTTGCAATCTAGATCGCAAATCTGACATCTCTTTGATAGTTAAACCTTTATAGTCAAGAACTACAGCCATTTCCGAGTCGTTTAAGAGAGATTTAATCTCAGTAACGATTTGTTGCTTATTCTCTAGTGTTCGGCCCATTGTTTTTTTTTGGATCGTAATTTAGGGAGAGCAGGAAATGCGGCAAAGTCCTTTTAAAGAGGCCGCTTTTATTAGATCCAAAAAGAAATAATTTAAGACGAGTCCTCGGTAGGAATTAAAAATTTAGAATAACTAAATAAACCTACTTTCTTTGGCCGTATTATTGCATTTTTGATTATACTACAAAGGGTTAAACTTCAGGTTGATAATCTTGTACTGCATTTATGTCAACTTGAACTGAAGGTCCCATAGTTGAAGTTACATAAAAACTTTTCCAATATTTTCCTTTAGCTCCACTTGGTTTGTTTTTATCAATTGATTCTTGTAAGGTTTTTAAGTTGTCAAATAGTGCCTCTTTTGTAAAACTTGCTTTCCCAAAGCGAACATGAACGATACCTGCTTTATCTGCTCTAAATTCGAGCTTACCAGCTTTGAATTCTTTTATTGCATTAGCAATATCATTAGTTACTGTCCCAGCTTTAGGATTAGGCATTAAACCTCTAGGTCCTAAAACTCTTCCTAATTTTGCAACTTTTGGCATCATATCTGGAGTTGCAATAAGTAGATCAAACTCCATATTTCCTTTGTTGATGCTTTCCACAAGATCTTCTTCGCCAAATAAATCTGCACCAGCAGCCTTAGCTTTCGATACATTCTCGCCGCTTGTAATTACTGCAATTTTTATGCTTTGCCCAGTACCATGTGGTAAAGCAACAGTGGTCCTTAATTGTTGATCAGTATATTTTGGGTCAATACCTAAACGTATGTGTGCTTCAATAGTTTCATCAAATTTCGCATTAGCATTTTCTTTGATAATACTAAGAGCTTCAAGTGGGGCGTAAATGCGATCTTCTATCTTTGTTGATAGAGCCGCCATTCTTTTTGATAGTTTTTTCATAATAATTTTGGGTGCAAACGGTTGTTAACTAACCTCCCCTAAATAGTGAGCAATTTTGTCTTGAACTCAATCAGTAATAGAGACGCCCATATTACGAGCAGTACCCTCAATTACTTTCATTGCAGATTCAACACTAGAACAGTTTAGATCAGGAAGCTTAGTTTTGGCTATTTCTTCTAATTGAGCTTTACTTATATTCCCAACAGAGCCTTTTGCGGATTCACCTGATCCTTTCTCTATACCAGCTGCTTTTGTTATTAAGACGGAAGCAGGAGGTGTTTTTGTGATAAAAGTAAAGCTTCTATCTTCAAAAACAGAAATCTCAACTGGGATTACGAAACCTGCTTTATCTTGTGTCCTTGCGTTGTATTCTTTACAAAATGCCATGATATTGACACCATGTTGTCCTAAAGCTGGCCCTACAGGAGGAGCAGGATTTGCTTTGCCTGCTTGTAGAGCAAGCTTGATAACTGCAACAATTTTTTTTGCCATTAGATTAGAGAATTTAAGCTGAAGTAGAAAATCATAATTTTACTCGATAAACAAGAACAATTAGAAATTAATTTTGTTTATTGATTTGGGAGAATTCTAATTCTACAGGAGTCTCGCGCCCAAATATAGAAAGTAATGCTTTTAATTTATTTCTTTCCCCGGAAACTTCAATTACTTCTCCCTGGAAATCCTTGAATGGACCACTTGTTACTATGATTCTATCTTTTTCTTCAATATCTAACTTGATTACAGCTTTTTTCTCTGATGCGCGCTTAAAGATTCTATTAACTTCTTGTCTGGATAATGGTCGAGGTTTGATATGACCTCGCGATCTCCCGCTGCCTCTACCGTCCTCAGCACCAACAAAGTTAATTACATTTGGAGTACTTTTTACGGCCATCATTGTATCTTCATCCAAAACCATTCTTACGAGGACATAACCTGGGAAAACTTTTTCTTCAGTAGTTTGTCTGCTTCCATCTTTTTTTAATTTAATTCCAGGAGTTTGGGGAATTTCAATTTCAATTATTCGATTATTAACACCTAAAGTTACTGCTCTCTGCTCAAGAGTAGCTTTTACTTTTTTTTCACAGCTTGATGCTACTTGAACTGCATACCATCTTGCGATGCTAGTATTTGCTTTTGAAGAAGCAAGGCTTGTAGTCAATTCATTACTCATTTTTTTGGAAGCTTAATTAAGATCTTTATTTATGGATATTCAGGGATAATTTAACCAAAAATTTGTGAGGCTGCCCATCCATAGAATCTGCTGACAGATGCAATTGCTGCCGCAGAAAACGATACCATAATTATAACCGCCACAGATTCGCTAAAAAGTTGTTGTTTGTTTGGCCACACGACAAGTTTAAGCTCATTGTATGTAGATCTAAAAAAATTATTCTTTTTTTTAGGCTCTTCAATTTCAGGAGAATCCTTTTTTAGAGGTTCTGTATTATTAGTAGGACTTGTCACAAAATTTTTTGAAATTAAATTTTACGCTTTAGTTTTATTTTAGCTTATTGATTTACTCCTCAGCTAGGTTTGAAAATGATCTCATCTTTTTTGGCGGGGTTAAGTTTAATTGTGATATTTTTTTTGTTTTTAAAGTTATCCTCTAAAAGTTTTACAGCTAAGGGATTTTCTATTTGTCTTCTAAGTTCCCTGCTAAGTGGCCTAGCACCATATTCAGGTTCGTAAGAATCATTTGAAATTTTATTGATAACTTTTTTATCTATAGTAATATTTATATTCTGTTCAAGTAGCAGGTTTTTTAAATCTTCTGTTTGTAAAATTATTATTTTTTGAAGCTCATCAATAGATAATGGATCAAACTTTACTACTTCGTCAATTCTATTTAAAAATTCAGGTCTAAAAATTGAAGACAATGTATTACTAATGGAATCATCTAGAGTTTGTTGATCTTTTTCTGATTTTCCCTCACTTTTAGAAATCTTTTGTGAATACTCAAGTATAGATTTCCCAGCTAGGTTACTAGTCATAATGATTACGGTATTTTTGAAGTCTACGGTTCTTCCTTGAGAGTCCGTTAATCTTCCTTCATCTAAGACTTGTAAAAGGATATTAAATACTTCTTTATGTGCTTTTTCTATCTCGTCGAGAAGTATTACTGAATAGGGTTTACGTCTTACGGCTTCAGTTAATTGACCTCCTTCTTCATAACCAACATAACCTGGAGGAGCTCCTAACAGTCTTGCTACGGCATTTTTCTCCATATATTCACTCATGTCTAATCTTAAAAGTGCGTCTTCTTCATCAAATAAAGCTGTTGCAAGAGATTTTGCTAATTCTGTTTTACCAACACCTGTAGGACCCATAAATAAAAAAGATCCAATAGGTCTTTTAGGGCTTTTCATGCCAACACGAGCTCTTCTAATCGCAGCAGAAACAGCTTCTATAGCTTTTTCTTGTCCAATAACTTTTTCACTAAGTTCTGTTTCTAGATTTACTAATTTCTTACGTTCATTTGAAACTACTTTAGAAATCGGAATACCTGTGATTTTTGAGATAACGTCTGCAATATCATCAGGTTCAACTTGATATTTAAAAGGGAAATTTCTATTTTTCTTTATTTTATTAAAGTTCCCTTCAACTTTTTGTATTTCATTCTCTATTTCACTTAACTCTTCTTCAAGCTTTTCTAAAAAATCTAGATCATTTTCAATTTCCCTATTTGATTTATCTTTAATTTGTTTGGTTAGCTTATCTTGTTCTTTCATTAAAATAGATAATTGCTCCATTTCTTCGCGCAAATTATTCCAATTTTCCAAAAGAACGTTCAATTTTTCTTCTGATTGTTGCTTCATTTTTAATAGTTTTTCTTGAGCTTCGATATTGTCACCTTGTAAATTATTCAGTTTTTCATCAATACTATGAATTTTGTTTTCTAGTTGAAAAATTACTTGAGGCTTTCTATTAGACTCAATTTTTAACTCTGCAGCTGCTTCATCAATTAAATCTATTGCTTTATCAGGAAGACATTTATCGCTGATGTATCTGTCGGCCAATTTTGCAGAATAATTTATAGCATCTTCAGAAATTCTTATGCCATGATGTGATTCATATTTCTTTTTGATCCCTTGCAGTATTTTTGCGCTCAGTTCTACTGAAGGTTCATTAACAGCTATCTTTTGAAAGCAATTATTTAATGCCTGATCTTTTTCAATAGTTTCACGAAATTTTTCAGGTGTTGTTGTACCGATACATCTAAGTTCTCCTTCAGCTAGTAGAGGTTTTAAGATATTACTAATATCGGTAGTAGATCTGTCAGAACTTAATATTGAGTGGATTTCATCAATAAATAAAATCATTCCTTGGATTGGATCTGTTAGTTCCTGCAGTATTAAGCTTAGTCGTTCCTCTAGTTGGCCTCTAAATTTTGTCCCAGAAACTAAAGCACCTAAGTCAAGTGAAATAATTTTAAAGTCTTTTAAAGAATCAGGAACTTTTTTGTCTATAATTAATTGTGCAAGTAATTTTGCAATTGAGGTTTTACCAACTCCAGGATTGCCAATAAGTATGGGATTATTTTTGTTTCTTCTGCATAGTACCCTCATTAAATTATTGATCTCATTTTCTCTTCCTATAACGGGATCCAGTAAACCTTTTTTCGCTGATTCTGTTAAATCTTTTCCATAAATTGAAAGAGCATTGTCATCTTTCCCAAATTGTTGTTTGGTTTCAATTTGAAGTTCACTTTTGGGCAATGGGACAATAGCTTTTTGAAATTTTTCTTCTTTAGCTAAAGTCTCTTTATTTGATTCAAAATTAGATTGATTCTTTATCTCAATTACGTTCTTATAATCATAAGAATCTTTTGATTGTTTAATATTTGGGAAAAACTTTAATTCTTTCTCTAATTTTTCCATTGAAAGATTGCCTTCTTGAAATACATAATTACCAATTCTTAAATCTCTTCCAAGAGCAATTAGTAAATGCGGGATTTCTATTAATCTCGATCCCCATTGAATTTTAATCTGATTGGCATTATCTAATAAAATTTCTAAATCTTCTCCGATAGTAAAAATATCTGACTCATTTTTTGGTGTCTCCTCTAAAAAATCTTCTGTAATATCTAAAACAATATCTTGGTCTATTGATAATTTCTCAATGAAATCAAAGAATTCACTTGATGAAAACAATGTATGAATTATATGTTCAATATTAAATTCGCTATGATCCCATTTTTTTGCTGTTTCTTCGCCTAATAGAAGAAGATCCCAACTTATATCGCTAAAAAGTTCAGGACTGGATGAAAGGGTTTCTCGCATGAACTATACAAACTATAGTTGATTAATAATTAATATTCTAAATAGGATCTGCATTAATAATCATCCAATAATTTTCAAATTGTAAGATCACATTTTAAAAAATGTTTATGAAAGTGGTTATGCAGAGTATGGAATTAATTAAAGTCTAAATTAACATCTTAGTTTTTCTGAAATCAAAAATTATATTTGGTTAACATATATATTTCAGATATTAGCCAAATACTTCAGCTATTTATAGGATTTAAATAGTAATAATTTAATTGTGAAAGAAACTATTGATTTTCTTATTGATACTATTGAAGCAAGGCAAGTCCTTGATTCAAGAGGCAATCCAACCGTAGAGGCAGAAGTGTTTTTGGAATGTGGGGCAACTGGCAAAGCAATTGTTCCTAGCGGAGCCAGTACTGGTGCCCACGAGGCACATGAATTAAGAGATGGCGGTTCAAAATATATGGGCAAAGGTGTTTTAAATGCTGTTAATAAAATTCATGAAACAATTTCACCGGCTTTATGTGGTTTGTCAGCTTTAGATCAAACAGCTGTAGATAAATTAATGATTGAAATTGATGGTACTCCTAATAAGTCTAATCTTGGAGCAAATTCAATCCTTGCAGTAAGTCTTGCAACTGCCAGGGCATCAGCAAATGTTTTAGACATACCCCTTTATAGGTATCTGGGAGATCCATTATCCAATCTTCTTCCAGTCCCATTGATGAATGTAATAAATGGTGGTGCTCATGCACCAAATAGTCTGGATTTTCAGGAATTTATGCTTGTTCCACATGGAGTTCAGAATTTTAGTGAATCACTAAGAATGGGTACTGAAATTTTTCACTCATTAAAATCATTACTTGATACCAAAGGTTTATCTACTGCTGTAGGCGATGAGGGTGGATTTGCGCCTAATTTGTCTTCGAGTGAAGAAGCAGGAGACTTATTATTAGAAGCAATTCAAAAAGCTGGATTTATTCCGGGTGAGCAAGTATCTTTAGCTTTAGATGTCGCTAGTACTGAATTTTATAGTAATGGCATTTATAAATATGAAGGCAAAAGTCTAAATAGTTCTGAAATGATTTCATATCTTTCTAGATTAGTTTCTAATTATCCAATAGTTTCAATAGAGGACGGTTTGGCAGAGGATGATTGGGAGGGTTGGTCAGAATTAAATAAAGAATTAGGAAATAAAGTTCAGCTTGTAGGTGATGATTTATTCGTTACTAATACAGAAAGGTTAAGGAAAGGGATTATGGAAAAATCTGCTAATTCAATTCTAATAAAGGTAAATCAAATTGGAACATTAACTGAAACTTTGGAAGCTATTGAGTTAGCTAAAATGTCTGGTTTTACAAGTGTTATAAGTCATAGAAGTGGTGAGACTGAAGATACAACAATTGCCGATTTAGCTGTCGCTACAAGATCTGGTCAGATTAAGACTGGCTCTTTGAGTAGAAGTGAAAGGATTGCAAAATATAATAGACTTTTAAAAATTGAAGAGGAATTGGGAAATCAGGCAAAATTCGCTGGAGCTTTAGGTTTAGGGCCCAAAAATATATAGTTTTTCTAGCGTTTAAGTTTTTCTAAACGTGATCCTTTACTCATACTTAATTGGCATTTTATCCAGTCAATACTTATGGGTAATGCAAAAAATAATGGTAACAACGCAAAATTATTTTGTTTCTTAGTTACAAGTAAAGCGGATGCAATTGATAAGCTTCCTATAAGTATTGAATGGCCTACTGTTTTTTGAGCAGTAAACATTTTTTTGAACTGTCTATCAGACTCACCCATCCTTATTTGCAATTGTAAATCTCCTTGTTCTAATCTTTCTAAACTTTCATCTATTCTTTTGGGAATTCCTACAGCCTTGGATCCTAGTTCGCCTACTTGCCTTCCAAATTGGTTAATTAAATCGTTAGGCGTTTGATTATTCGAAGTCATAAGTTCTATTAAGTAGGGCTTGGTAACTGATACAAGGTTAAACCCTGGGTCAAGCATCCTACCAACTCCTTCAAAAGTTGATAAAGCTCTCATTACAAATATTAGATCCACCGGCAGTTGAAATGGTGTTTCATAAACAAGTTCGTATAAATCTCCTGATAATTTTTCAATTATATTTGGACTAAATGGAGGAGTTAATGCTTCTTTAAGCATTAATCTGACTAATCTTCTGACTGGTCCGATATCAATATCTTTTGAAATTAGGCCCGCTTGTTGTAATTCTCTAACAAGTGATGAGGCGTCTCTTAAAGCGGCAGCCTTAACCAATGCCCCTAATCTTGTTTGAAGGTTATTTGAGATATTACCCATCATTCCAAAATCATAAAAAATTAATTTACCAGAATTTGAAACTGCTAGATTTCCAGGATGAGGATCTGCATGAAAAAAACCGTAATTCACTAATTGTTTTAGGTAGCTGATGGCACCAATTTCTGCAATTTTTGGTAAATCAATTTCTTGGGATTGCAATTTTTTTAAATCGCTTATTTTTGTTCCTTCTAAATAACTTAAACAAAGTACTTTTTCACTACTCATATCCCAAATTACTTCAGGCACTTCAATATTTTTATCATCAAGAAATTGCTGTCTAAATCTTGCCGCATATTGTGCTTCACAATTAAAATCAAGTTCCTTCATAAGAACTTTCCTACACTCTTTAGCAATCTCAACCCAGTTTCTACCGCGACTCCAATTTTTATTTTTCTGCAACAATCCTGCTATTTGCTGCATTATACCCAAATCGATAATAAAAAATTCTTTTAAATTAGGTCTTTGAACTTTAAATACTACTTTCTTGCCATCTTTTAAGGTTGCCCGATGAACCTGAGCTAATGATGCTGATCCAACTGGATCGCAAATTATTTGATCAATTTTATTAAACTTTGATCCTAGTTCTTCTCTAATAGTTTCTTCAACTTGCTCAAATGAAAAATTAGGAACTTGATCTTGTAATTTAGATAATTCCTGTATCCAGGTATTAGGAATTAAATCAGGTCTAGCAGATAATAATTGTCCTATTTTAATAAATGCAGAACCAAGCTTAATTAATTGTTTAGTAAACCACTTTGCTCGTTTAATTTGGACACTAATTTTTTTATTACTCTTAGTTTGGAAAATTGTAAATCTAATATTATCTAGCCACAAATTTATTAAAAGCGAAATCAGGGTTATCCAAATAAGAGAGCCCCTTTTCAATTTTTTTAAACGATAATGAATAATGGGATCACTCATTGAATTTGATTATTTATTTTTTTATTAAATAGATCAATTTGCTTATTAATTCCTTCAATTTCGTTTAAAGCTTTTTTTATTTTGGAATTTTGATAAGTATTTGTGGTTTCATTTTCTTGAATATTCTCTGCCTTCTCCATTCTTATTGCTTCTTCGATTATGGATTCTTTAAAACTATCAAATTCTTTTTTGAGGATTTCTGGAGCATCCTGAGCAATATTTGTTGCTTCTTCAATTTTTTCTACTAATATAAAATTTAATTTTTCGGTTACTTTTTTAATAACAGCTTTTAAAAGGTAATCAGAGTTGGTCATGAAAAATATAATGTTTCTATAGCAATTAATTTACTCAACATGATCTCATGATAGTTCAATACATAACATTTCAGGTAACTGAATCATTTTGATAATTAATTTTTTATTTTTCCTATGTAAGTTTGTTTCTATATTATGCTTTTTTCTTTTTTTTCTTTTAACTTATATCTATATACAGGTTAGCCATTAAAATTAAAATATTGTCTAACCAAAAACTCATCTAATTAACTACCAAAAGGAGTTTTAATACATTGGAAATCATTGAGTCAGATGTAGTTATTATCGGAGGAGGTCCGGCAGGATGTACTTGTGCACTTTATACATCTCGTTCAAACTTAAAGACGGTAATTCTAGATAAAAATCCATCTGTTGGTGCCTTAGCAATAACTCATCAAATAGCTAATTATCCAGGTGTTCCGGTTGATATAAGTGGTGAGAAATTACTTACTCTTATGAGAGAGCAGGCTGTGCAATATGGCACAGACTATAGAAGAGCACAAGTGTTTGGGATAGATGCTAGTGGAGAATGGAAAATAGTTTATACACCTGAGGGCACCTTTAAGGCTAAAGCACTTGTTCTTGCAAGTGGAGCAATGGGTAGGCCTGCATCATTTAAGGGAGAAGCTGATTTCCTTGGTAAAGGAGTAAGTTATTGTGCTACTTGTGATGGTGCTTTTTACAAAAATAGAGAAGTTGCTGTTGTTGGAGTGAATAAGGAAGCAATTGAAGAAGCGACTGTTCTCACTAAATTTGCTTCCACTGTTCATTGGATTACATCAAGTGATCCAAAATCAGATAATGAAGAAGCTATGGAATTGATGGATAATTCAAACATAAAACATTGGAGTAGAACAAGATTATTGGAAATCTTGGGTGATGATATGGGTGTAAATGGGGTTATTGTAAAAAATAAAGAAGAAGAAAATCCTATTAACTTGAATTTAGATGGAGTCTTTGTTTACATGAGTGGTTCAAAGCCAATTACTGATTTTTTAGGGGATCAGATTGCTTTAAAAGAAGATGGAGGAGTTATTGTTGATGACTTTATGTCTACAAACTCTGATGGCGTTTGGGCAATTGGAGATATAAGAAATACACCATTCAAGCAAGCCGTTGTAGCAGCTTCTGACGGATGTATCGCCGCAATGTCAATTGATAGATATTTAAATAGTAGAAAAAATATAAGAGTAGATTGGATTCATTCTTAAAAACTAAATATTATTTATCTCAATTAAAGTGGAGTTGCTTCAGAAATATAAGCTACTCCACCATAGTAACTTAACTCGGCTTTAATATTTTCTCTCATTTGATCAATTAATTCCTGTTCACAAAAAACAATTACATGAGCATTTGATCCTAATCCTGTAAATTCCATGTCTTCAGTAACTACTCTTTCAGGACCTCTTCCTGTGGCATGTTTCATGACTGTATATCCAGGAACATTAGCTTTTTCTAATGTTTTAATTATTGCATTTAGTTCTCTTTCACTAAAAATTAAGTCTAATCTTTTCATTTCTATAAAGGGGCAAGTGGGATAATGGTATTTACTAAACTCATATATATTGGAATACCCAGAACGATATTGAATGGGAAAGTTAGACCTAGTGTTGTTGAAATATAATAACTAGATTTTGCTTCTGGTACTGTCATCCTCATAGCAGCAGGAACTGCCAAATATGAGGCGCTCGCACATAAAACCACAAATAGGAGTGCATTTCCAGTTTCTAAAGATAAAAATCTTGCAACGCAAACACCTATTAGTGCATTAAATAAAGGCATGAAGATTGCAAAACTTATTAGAAAGGAACCAGCTTTTTTTAGACTAGGCAATCTTTGAGCTGCAACTATTCCCATATCTAATAGAAAAAAACATTCTGCACCATAGAATAAATCTTTAGTGAAAGGCTCCATTTTTTCAATGCCTGCAGGATTAGTTGAGGCTATAAGAAATCCAACTATTAGACTAGAAAGTAATAAATAAACTGATCCATTTAAAATAGACTCATGAAGAATTGCACGAAGTTGCATTTTTCTTGAGTTGGGTCTATTTTTTGTGGCTGCAAATTTTACAAGTAACAAGCCAACTATAATTGCTGGAGACTCCATTAAAGCTAAAGCTCCAACCATAAATCCATCAAAATTTATGTTTTGACTATCTAAAAAACTTTCTGCTGATATGAATGTGACTGCACTTATTGAACCGTAGGCAGCTGCAATTGCAGCAGAATTGAAAACATTAAACTTATACCTCAATATTATAAATCCAATTAAAGGAATAATTAGTGACATTAATACCGCAGCGCTTAGCGTAGGTATAACCTGATCTGTAAAACCACTTTTCTGAATTTCAATTCCTCCTCTAAATCCAATTGCTAAAAGCAGATATAAAGAAAATAGTTTTGGCAATGGAGCAGGTATTTCTAAATCAGATTTAAAAAATACAGCAATTGCTCCAATTAAAAAGAAAAGTACTGGTGGCGCTAATACATTTTGTATGATTGGATTTAATTCCATAGATTATTTAAGTTATTTCATTCAAAGCAGTTTCTAAAGCTTCTTTTCTTGTTTCAATGATTCCATCAACGCCAAATTTTGATAGTCTTTCTCTAACTTTTTCGTTAGCCCCAGCTACAAATGCTTTCCTAGAGTTATTTTTAGCTTCTTGCATCATATCCTCTATAGCAAGGGTTGCCGTCACCCCAAGTCTTGGAACATCAGTTATATCTAATATCAAAATTTTGTAATTTCTTACAAGATTCATCCTGTCAGAGATGCCTTTTGCTGCACCAAAACTAAGTGGCCCTTTGAGTCTAAATAGCATTACTTCTCCAGAACATCTATCAAGTAAAGCTTTTTCATCCGCGGGTAATGTATTCTGAACTTGCTTATTTCCTGTTAATGAAGGATTATCCTCTTCCATGCCTTCTAGTTGAGTTTCAGTAATTGAATCAATAGTCAGCATGTTTGCAATAAATACTCCAACTAATACTGCCCATATTAAATCCCAAAAAACAGTCATAAGGAGAACTCCATACATAACAACTGAAGTCTTTAGAGATAGTTTATGGGCCCTGCGCAAGAATCCCCAGTCAATAATATCCAATCCAACCTTGATAAGAATACCTGCTAAAAGAGCTGTAGGTATTTTTTCTGCTAATGGTCCTGCACCAACTAAAACTATTAACAAAACGATTGAGTGAACCATTCCAGATAAAGGCGTAGATCCGCCAGATTTTACATTTATAACAGTTCTCATTGTTGCGCCTGCACCAGGTAAGCCTGAAAAAAGACCTGCCACAGCATTTCCTATCCCCTGTCCAATTAACTCTCTATCAGAATTATGCTTTGTTTGTGAAATATTATCTGCTACTAAGGATGTAAGTAAAGAATCAATTGCTCCAAGTACTGCTAATACAAGACCTGCCTTGAAAATAATAGGAAAATACTGGTTGAAACTAGGAAAATCTAAAGATGGAACTCCTCTAGGAATTTCTCCAATTCTGTCTATTGTTCCGCCAAAAACGATTGATATTGGAGTTACTATTAATAAGGCTAAAAGTGGAGAAGGTACCCACTGAGTTATTGTTCGAGGTGTGAGAAATACTATCCCTAAAGTCATTATTGCCACTCCAATTGCAGCACCATTAGGTTGAAAATTCGAAAAAACAGTGGTTAAAGAGTCGACTACCCCTCCTCTTGTGCTTATTCCAAGTAATGGCCCAATTTGAAGTGCAATAATTATGACACCAATACCAGACATGAATCCTGATACAACAGAATATGGGACTAGAGTGATATATTTTCCTAGTTTTAAAATTCCGAATAATATTTGCAGTAATCCTCCAATTACTACTGCTGCCATTACCAACGGTAAAATTTGTCCTGCAGATAGATCTCTTGGAACTCCTACTGCAGCTAAACCTGCTACTACACCAGCAACAGTGACACTCATAGGACCTGTAGGCCCACTAACTTGAGCAGGTGTCCCACCAAATAAAGCTGCTAAAAAGCCAACTACAACTGCCCCATATAGCCCATAAATTGCCCCGCCAGGGCCTAACGCAGCGTTACCAAAAGCAAGAGCAAGTGGCAAAGCTACAACTGCAGCGGTGATTCCTCCAAGGATATCGCCTCTAATATTGTTTAGATGAAATCCATTAATTATTTTCAAAGATGCTCTCCTTTTAAATAAATGCATTAACTAAAAGATTTTATCTCTTTATGTTGTAAATTTGTAAAAAATTAAGTTTCTAAAGAGAATTTTTGTAACTTTTCCATGATCTATTCAGAGTAATTAAGTTAATTTTCCTGAACAAAAGGAGTCTTTGATTGATTTATGTGCGAGGTAAGCGATTAATGTATTGGATAAATATTTTCAACTTAAATAATATTCAAATGAATTCGATTATTCGTCCAAGAAGATTAAGAAGGACTGAGGCAATTAGAGAAATGGTAAGAGAAAACCATCTAAATGCTTCGGACTTTATATATCCATTATTTATTCATGAACAAGATTTTAAAGAGGAAATTTCGGCAATGCCAGGAACTTTTAGATGGGATATGAATGGCTTAATAAAGGAGGTTGCTAGGGCATGGGAATTGGGAATAAGGTGTGTGGTTCTTTTCCCAAAAATAAACGATAGCTTAAAGACCGAAGATGGTGCAGAGTGTTTTAATGAAGAAGGTTTAATACCTAAAGCTATTCGAATATTAAAAAAAGAGATTCCAGAAATGGCGATAATGACAGATGTTGCCTTGGACCCTTACTCGTGTGATGGACATGATGGATTAGTTGACGAAACTGGGAAAATATTGAATGATGAAACAATCGAAATTTTAAAAAAACAAGCTTTAACACAAGCTAGAGCAGGAGCAGATTTTATTGGTCCTAGTGATATGATGGATGGGAGAGTTGGAGCAATTAGAACTGCTCTTGATACTCAAGGATTTAGTGATGTAGGTATTATTAGTTATACAGCAAAATATTCATCTGCTTATTATGGTCCATTTAGAACTGCTTTAGATTCCGCTCCTAGAGAAAATAGTAAAAAAATAATTCCAGATAATAAGTCTACATATCAAATGGACCCCGCCAATTCAAAAGAGGCTTTAATTGAATCTGCATTGGATCAGTATGAAGGAGCTGATATTTTGATGGTAAAACCAGGGATTTCCTATTTGGATATTGTTTATAGACTAAGCACTT
>QCNH01000014.1 GCA_003213275.1 Prochlorococcus sp. AG-424-M03
CTAACCTAATTTCTTTATTAATTTCAAACCAAAATTTTATTTTTTTGAAAAATAAATCTTTTTCTGAAGTAACAAAGATTTCTACATGTTTATAAGAAAGACTTTCATAACAGTCAGTTTTAGGAATCGCAAAAGATTCATTAAATTTTTTTATTAATGCTACCGATGGATCAATGATTTTTATATTTGAATCTATTTTTTTTCTTAAAAAGTCATAAATCAAAGGATAATGACTACATCCAAGTATTAATTCTTCAATATTTTTGTTTATTAATGGTCTTAAATATAAATCCGAAAGATAATTTAACTTATCAATATTTAATTTTTCTTTTTCAATTTCTGATACAAATTCTGGACATTCTTGCTGAAATATTATCGTATTCTCTTTTTTAGAATTGATAGCATTTTTGTAATATGATGACCTAACAGTTGTTTGTGTTGCCAGGACACCAATTATTTTTTTATCAACTATTTCCGATACTGAGTTTATAAGGTCAAAACAAGGGACCCTTAAGTTATTTTCCAGGATATCAAGTGCACATGCATTTGTAGTGTTACAAGCTATTAAAAGCGCATCCAAATTCTTATCTTGAAAAAAATTGCAAATCTCTTTTGCAATTAATCTTATCTCTTTAAAATTTTTATTGCCAAAAGGTATTCTTTTTGTATCCGCCAAATAAAAAACTTCTACATCTTTACGTGTTTTTAGTAAAGAATTAAGGATAGTAAAACCACCTATTCCACTGTCAAATATACCTATCTTAAGCTTCACCCTATTTTATACAGATATTCAAGAATGCCTTTTGCAATTGCATAAGCTAATCTTTTACGATGTGTTGTTTTTTCTAATCTTCTTGCATCTAATCTTCCAGTTAAAAATCCAATTTCCACAAGAACTGCTGGCATCCTAGTATTTTTAATTACGTAAAATCTACCTTGTTTCACTCCTCTATCAGGACTTCCAGGAGAAACCCTTAGAATTTGTTTTTGAATTTTTCTTGCGAGTAATCTACCTCTCCAACCTCTATAGTAAAAGGTTTCCAACCCATTAATATCCCTTCTTTTACCTCTGGAGGCATTTGCATGAATACTTACAAAGATATCTGCATCCGTATTATTGGCAAAGGAAACTCTTGGAGGTAAATCCAAATCAACTTCATTTTTTCTAGTTAAACTTGCTTTGACACCTTTATCAGAAAGTAATTTTTTAACTATTTTGGAAACCTCTAGTACAACATCTGTTTCCCTAATACCACCAATACCTATTGCTCCAGGATCAGGACCTCCGTGCCCTGGGTCGATAACAACCGAAAATTTGTTTTGTTTTACGTCTGGTAATTTCAAATAATGATAATCGCTTTGCTTCTTATGAATTGAGTTTTGAGTTGCTTTAATATTTCCTATGCTCTTAAAAACTAAACCTTCACCAATCTTCTTAAATGGATATTTTTGATCAAATAATTTAATTCTCCACCTGTTTTGATCTAACCCAACCAACCGCCAAGTCAAAGGTTTCAAATAAGTTTCTTCCTTAAATTCAATTACTAGTCTTGTTGTACCCTTATTTGGTTTACCTAATCTAATTTCTTTTATTGGGCCATTACCTTTTATTGTTCTGGGGGTTTTTAATTCTCCGGGGAAATCCACCCAAAATCTATCCCCAGATATTTGGTTAGCCTTCTGAAAGTATGCTTTTAAATTTGTATTTGATTTAGTTCTTAATTCTAAAAACCCATTGTTTTTTATCGCCCATGCCGCAAGAGCACTTGAAGATTTAACTGGGAGGATTGCAGAATTTAAAAATAAAAAAACTGATAAATAACGAAAAAGTTTATTATCTAAAAACTTTATCATTAGTTTGAAAACAATTTGTTTTTTCTATGTTTAAGGCTTGGCATCTGCTCCCTAATTTTCTTTACTCTTGCTTTATCAGCAGGTGCTATTGCAGCTCCCTGAGTTTTTCCGGCATCAGATAAAACTGTACCCCATGGGTCAATTACCATTGCATGGCCATGACTTTGCCTTCTCCCATAATGAATCCCAGTTTGAGCTGGGGCAACTACATATGCTGTATTCTCAATTGCTCTTGCTTGTAATAGGATTTGCCAATGATCTTTCCCAGTAAAAGCTGTAAAAGCTGCGGGGATCATAATTAGCTCTGCACCATTCGAAGACAAATATCTATAAAGTTCAGGGAATCTAACGTCGTAACAAATAGATAATCCTATTTTGCATAAACCTGGGACATCTACAACTGGTGGATACTCCTCACCAGACAAAATAGTAGATGATTCCTTATATAAATTTCCATCTGGCAAATCAACATCAAATAAGTGAATCTTGTCGTATTTTGCCAAAATCTGTCCATCCTTCCCAAATAGTGCTGACCTATTAAAAATATGACTGTCATCACCAACAGGAACAGGATACCCTCCTCCCAAAAGAAATACCTGATATCTTTGTGACATAGTTTTTAGAAAATTTGCACATTTCACTGACAATTCAGAAGCTAATCTAAGTTTTTCATCATCTCCTCCTAAAAAAGCAAAATTCTCAGGCAAACCTATTAACTCAGCACCTCTTCTAGCAGCTAATTCAATCTGTTCTTCTGCTTCAACAAAATTTGCTTCAACATTTGAAGTACTCGTAATTTGCAATGCAGCTACCAAAAAATCAGTCAAGACTTTACTCCTAGTGAACTAATTCGTAAATCATGAGGCACGAATCACACCTCTTTCAAGTTGAGCTGGAACAATATCTAAGCAATCAAGCTCAGAGCAACATATAAAATCATCCTCATAATCTCCAAGACTTGTCAATCTTTTGCCATGGGTTGCTGTTTTTAAACATTTCAAAATATCATTTTTCCAAAGATCCCAGAGTGCTAAAGCAGCCTGTAATTCGTCATTCAGAATATTAATTTTAAAATCACAATTCTGTTCTAAGTATGAGGCCAAAGCACCGGCAGCTAAAGAATCCTCAAGTGAATATGAGCCTTCCCAACCACTACCAAGTATTAAAACATTTTCACTTTTTAATGAAATAATTCTATCGGCAACTGCTTTCCTATTTGGGAGTCCCATAGCAAATAAATGCTTTGCATGTTGAACTTTTTGCAATGATTTAGTCCCATTAGTCGTGCTCATAAATAGTCTTTTACCTTTAACAACTTTTTTTGTAACTGATAGAGGAGAATTTCCTAAATCAAATCCCTCAATCTTCTTCCCGCCTCTCTCTCCTAGCATCAGTCTCTTATCAACATGCCACTTAATTGCAGATTCCTTCAATAAATCTAAATCTGCAAAAACTTGAATTGAGTCGGCTTCATTTTTTAATGCCCAAGAAATTGTGGTTGTAGCTCTTAAAACATCAATAACTACTGCAATATCGGGACATAATTCTGGAACATCCTTTGCAACGTGATAATAAGTAAGATTAATGATCAAATGCTTCTCTTGTTTTATTATAGAAAACAGTTACTTAATTTGATTATTTTTTTTTTAAAAACAAACTTATTGATAATATATATCTAATTTGTATTCATAAAAATTTTATCAAGTATTAATTTGAAAATGAATAATATCCGCACAATAAAAGGTGGAGGCAATTTAAAAGGAAATATAAAAGTACCTGGAGATAAATCTATCTCTCATAGAGCTTTGATAATAGGAAGTATTGCCAAGGGTGAGACTACTATTGAGGGGTTTTTACATTCTGAAGATCCACTTTCAACTGCTGATTGTCTTAGAAAATTAGGTGTAAATATACCAGAAATAAAAAAAGATGAGCCTTTTAAGATTTCAGGATTAGGTCTTGATGGAATAAAAGAGCCTAAAGAAATTCTAAATTGTGGGAATTCAGGAACCACTATGAGATTATTAATGGGATTACTAGCCGGTCAAGAAGGTAAAAATTTTATCTTAACAGGAGACAACTCTCTTAATGAGAGGCCAATGGGGAGAGTTGGCAAACCATTATCTTTGATGGGTGGCAAAATTTTTGGTAGAGAAAAAGGGAACAAAGCTCCAATCTCAATTGATGGGAATAAACTTAAAGGATGTGTTATTGGAACGCCAATAGCGAGTGCTCAAGTAAAATCTGCAATATTATTGGCCGGCCTCAAAGCTTCTGGCACTACTTCTGTTATTGAGCCAGCATCTTCAAGAGATCATACAGAAAGAATGTTAAAAGCATTTGGTGCAGACATAAGTATCAGAGGAGAATTAGGAAGGAATATAGTAATCAAGCCAGGAGCCAACTTAATTGGTCAGAGAATATTAATCCCTGGAGACATAAGCTCTGCTTCCTTTTGGATGATTGCTGCATCTATTGTTCCAAATTCGGAGGTTTTAATTAAGAATATTGGACTAAATCCCACTAGAACAGGGATATTAAATGTAATGGATTCAATGGGGTGCAATTATGAGATTTTAGATAAATCGACGATTGCAGGAGAACCTATTGGATCTATTAAAGTAAAGACTGCAAATAACTTAAAATCATTCACTATTGAAGGAGATATTCTCCCAAAACTTATAGATGAAATTCCTATCCTTACTGTAGCTGCCTGTTTTTGTAATGGAGTTTCTGAAATTAAGGATGCACAAGAATTAAGAGTTAAGGAAACAGATCGCTTAAAAGTCATGGCAAGACAGCTGCAAAAATTCGGGGCTAAAATAACAGAAAAAGAAGATGGCTTAATAATTAATGGTCAATCAAAATTCCATTCTGCGGAAGTAGATAGTGAGACGGATCATCGAGTAGCAATGAGTCTTGCTATTGCTTCACTTCTCTCCAAAGGTACTTCAAAAATAATGAGAGCAAATGCAGCTAGTGTCTCGTATCCCACTTTTTGGGAAGACCTTGCAAAACTAACTAACTAAAAAGTTTTTGTCTGAATTAATTGAAGTTTTAACAAAAGATGGGAGTTACTCTTTAAGAAGTGTTTTTTTTCAAGAGAATTTCCATAGCTTATTTGGAGCATTAGAGGAAACAAAATTAAAGTTTACAGCTTCTTCTGATTTGCAAAGATTTAAGAGCAAATCTCTTAGTGTTTTGGATATATGTTTTGGTTTGGGATACAATTCAGCTTCTTTATTAAATGAATTAATTAAACAAAAATCGTATTTAAATTTGTATGCTCTGGAGATTGATAAAAAGCCTCTTGAATATTCGCTTAGCAATAAATCTTTTCTAAAATTATGGACTCCAAAAGTCAAAAAAATATTTGAATCGTTGTATCGAAAAGATTACTTTGAGGATCATTTTTTTAAATGTAGTATTTTGTGGGGTGATGCCAGAGAAAAAATTAAAATTATTCCTTCATCTATTAAATTCGATCTAATTTATTTAGATGGTTTTTCTCCCCAAAAATGTCCACAATTATGGACGATTGAATTTTTATCTAAAATCACAGAAAAACTTAATTCTAAGGGTTATTTAATAACTTATTCTTCTTCAGCAGCAGTAAGAAAGACATTAAGAAATCTTGGATTAGAGATTTTTACTATTAAACCAAGTTCTAATAACAGAACATTTTGGAGTCAGGGAACTGTCGCTATATCACAATTTGATAAGAATAACTTGAAACCGAATTTCAATTTTGAAAAGTTATCTGTAATGGAAGAGGAACATCTCTTAACTAAAGCTAGTATTCCATATAGAGATAAAGATTTAAACTCAAGTAAACAAGATATAATTAAGAAAAGATTAGATGAGCAATTATTATCAAATCTAGTATCTACAAATAAATGGAGAGAGAAGTGGGGAATGACGAAGTCATCCTTTAAGAGTTAGATTTAAATAAAGATTTCAAAAAAACATGTTAAGTGTTGCGATATTGGCGGCAGGCAAGGGGACTAGGATGGAAAGCTCATTGCCAAAGGTTTTACATAAAATTTCTGGCAAAAGTCTTTTGCAGAGAGTAATTGATTCATGTGTTGAATTAAAACCTGATCAAATTTTTGTAATTACTGGACATAAATCAAAAGAAGTACAGAAGTCAATCCCAAACGATAAAAAAATCCAATTTGTTATTCAAGAACCTCAATCAGGAACGGGTCATGCTATCCAGGTACTTTGTAGAGAAGTAAAAAAACATGAAGGGGAACTTTTGGTACTTAACGGCGATGTACCACTCATCAGGCCTAGGACTCTAAAAAAACTTTTATATTTACATAATTCAAAAAATGCTGATGTTTCTTTAATTACTACAAAGAAAAAAAATCCTCATGGGTATGGCAGAGTTTTTTTGAAGGGGGATTTTATAGAGAGAATTGTGGAAGAAAAAGATTGCAATGATCAAGAAAGAGAAAATCTATTAATAAATGCCGGTGTTTACTGTTTTAACTGGGATAACTTGTCAAAAATAATTAATACTTTAAAAAGCAATAATAATCAAAAAGAAATTTACTTAACAGATACATTATCATTACTAGAGAATTCCTTAAGCCTAGAGGTAGAGGATAATGGAGAGCTTCAAGGAATTAATAACAGAATTCAACTATCAAAATGCGAGGAAAATATCCAGAATTCAATTAAAGAAAAGCATATGCTTAATGGTGTAACTTTTGTAAATAAAGCAAGTTGTTCAATTAGTGAAGAAGCCGAAATTGGTAAAGATGTAATTATAGAGGCTAATACACATATAAGAGGAAGTACCCAAATAAATAATAATTGCATCATAGGACCAAATACTTTTATTGAGAATTCTAATGTCGGTTTACATTGTGAAATCTCAAACTCCACTGTTTATGAGTCTCAGATAATGGATCATATAAAAATTGGCCCCTATAGTCACATAAGACCTAATTCCAAAATATGTTCTTATAGCAAAATAGGTAATTTTGTTGAAATCAAAAATAGTCAACTAGAGGAAGAATCTAAAGTAAACCATCTAAGTTATATTGGCGATTCTATTATTGGAAGATCTACAAATATTGGAGCAGGTACTATTACTGCAAATTTTGATGGTCAGAAAAAATATCAAACAAAAATTGGTAAAAATTCCAGTATTGGTGCAAATACAGTTTTTGTAGCGCCAATAAATCTAGGAGAATCAGTAACAACAGGAGCTGGTTCAGTGATCACCAAAGACTCTAAAGATAATTCATTAGCAATCTCCAGAACTAAGCAAGTAAATATAGAAAATTGGAAAAGAAAGAAATCTTGATCTAATTAATTAATTTAATAATTTTTTCAAGCTGCCAACATCTGCTTCCTTTTATAAGGATAGAATCACCTTTTTTTGTAGATTTATTTATCTCTTTAGGTACATCTTGAATATTATTTAAAATTAAAAATTTTTTTTTATCTTTTAGATAATTAGTGTAAATTCTTTCATTTTTTTTATCGCAAATAAATAAACATTTTTCTATATCTGAATTATTTATTAAGTTGAATATTTCTTTATGATATTTTTCAGATTGTTCTCCCAATTCTTGCATACTTCCAAATATGAAAAATTGATTTCTAGGTTTATCAAGCAGGTTTTTAATACATGCTTTTACTGACTCTGGAGAAGCATTATATGATTCATCATATATTGTTGTTTTAACTGATTTAAGAATTTTATTCCTTCCGCCTACACTTGCAAAATCAAACTTATTAAAACTTGCAAAATCAATTCCTAGCTCTTTAGCAACTGCATAAGCAAATAAGAAATTTGAAGCATTATGAAATCCCTCAAATGAAATTTCAAAGATATTTTCTTCAATTAAAATTGTTTTATTAGAAGGATTATAAAAACCTCGCAAATTATCATCTTTCTTAAAACTCTCCTCTTGATTTTCTATATTTAATAGTTCTACTTTTATTAGTCTACCTTTCCAAAATTCTTTTAAAGTTTGCTCTAGGAATGAATCATTTGCTGGAATTATTACAACTCCTTTGGGATTTAAGAATTTACTAATTTCACACTTTGCATAGGTAATATTCTTTTTCGAGCCTAGCAATCCAATATGCGCTGTCCCAATGTTAGTAATAACAGCAATATCTGGTTCACTATATTTAGATAAATTCTCTATCTGTCCAAGGCCTCTCATTCCCATCTCAAGCACTAAAACTTTATCTTCTATATCTGTATCAAGAATAGTAAGACCAACTCCAATCTCATTATTGAAATTTGCATGTGATAGTTTAATTCTTCCAAGTTTTTTTAAAACTTCACCAATCATTTCTTTTGTTGTTGTTTTACCCACTGAACCAGTTATTGCAACCATAGGGATATTTAATTTTTTTCTTTTTAGCAATGCTAATTTTTGAAATGCCTCTAACGTGTCACTTACGACCCAACAAGGGAAATTACTAGGAAGTAATTTTTGCATCCCTTTTTTAATTACTACTGATTTAATTCCTTTATTTAAAACCTCTGGGAGAAAACTATGTCCGTCAAAATTTTTACCCTGGATAGCTATAAAAAGATCATTTTTTAATATAGTTCTACTATCAATACTTATATTTTTAAAATTTAAAAAATCTTTTCCCCCCTCGCTCAGATTTTCAATACTCCCTAAAACATTGTTTAATTCTAATAAAGAGAATTCCATTAAAATACTAAGTCATACTTTTCTTAAAGATGGATCAGCAGATTGTCCGTAAGAGAACTTTTCAACTTCAGCAAAATCTGGTGATGGTTCCTTTATTCCGCAAACATCTTTATACATAATTTCGTATTCTAGTGCTGATCTTTGCCAACTGAACTCTTGGCTCATAGCTCTTTTTTGTAATAATTCCCAACTATCTTTATGCCTGAAAGCCTCCCAAGACCTCACTAAAGAAGTATAGAAATCTATAGGCTCAAAGCGATCAAAGCAAAAACCTGTCCCACTATTATTTTCTGGATCATGGGGTAAAACTGTGTCAACTAACCCTCCAACTCGTCTTACTATTGGCACAGAGCCATATCTCATAGCAAGCAGTTGACTGATTCCACAAGGTTCGAATCTACTTGGCATTAAGAATGCATCAGACCCCCCATATATAAGCCTTGATAAAGAATCATCATAGGTAAGGAATACTGAAAATCTTCCTGGGTAATCTAATGCCAGTTGCCATAATCCTGATTCTAAATATCTATCTCCAGTCCCTAATACAGCTATTTGCGAATCTGTATATGCTAAAAGTCTTCTTGAAACTTGTAAAAGTAAGTCAACTCCTTTCTGATCAACCAACCTACTAACCATACCTAAAAGATATTTTTTAGGATTAACTTCAAGACCCATTTCTCTCTGAAGAATTTTCTTATTTTCTGTCCTATTTTCTAAATTCTTGATACTAAATTTTGCAGGCAAAACTGGATCTTTGGCTGGATTCCATTCATCAAGATCTATGCCATTAAGAATACCTCGTAATTTACCTGATATGTAATTCAGTAATCCTTCAAGGCTTTCCCCGTATTCATGAGTTTTAATTTCATCTGCATAAGTTGGAGAAACAGCATTTACTCTATCTGCATACAACATAGCCGCCGCCATTGTGTGGTCTCCATGCATATACCAAGGACACCAAGTCATTTTTTCTAGCTTCCATCTCCAGGGGCCTTGGTATTTTAAATTATGAATCGTGAAAACAGTGCTAATTTCAGGGTCCTGATGCATCCATACTGGAATCATTCCAGTATGCCAATCATGGCAATGAAGAACTTGAGGTTTCCAACAATTCCAAGCAAATTCGGCCGTAGCACTAGCAAAAAATGTAAAGCGCCAGTCCTCATTCTCGCCTCCATATATTTGGTCAGAGTCAAATGTTGGATGACCAACTAGGTAAATCACATAATTATGTATTGGATGTTTTGCTTCATAGACAGAAAAATCAGTCCCCATAGTATTTGCTCTGAAAACAGGTTCATTAGATACCTCTAAAAGACTCCACAATTTACCATAGCCTGGCATTATTACCCTTACATCGTGACCAAGTTTTATCAAAGATGGAGGTAAAGAACCGACTACATCTCCCATACCTCCAACTTTGATCATTGGAGCACATTCAGCAGCGGCAAGAAGAATTCTCATTGATAGTTATAAAAAAGTTCTTTTGAAAAAATCAACTAGGAAGTCCACTTATAGTCTGAAAAATCAGGTGGACGTTTTTCAAGAAAGGAATCTCTACCTTCTTGAGCTTCTTTAGTCGAATAAAATAATTGAGTTGTGTATCCAGATAATTCCTGAATACCAGCAATTCCGTCATTTTCCGCATTGAATGAAGCTTTAAGAATACGAATAGCAGTTGGACTATTTCGTAAAATCTCTCTTGCCCAGATTACACCCTCAGCTTCTAATTCTTCAATCTTTGTAATTGCATTTATCAAGCCCATCTCTAGTGCTTCCTTGGAATTATATTTTCTACATAAAAACCAAATTTCCTTTGCTTTTCTTTGACCAACTAGTCTAGCCAAATAACTTGAGCCAAATCCCGCATCAAAGCTACCAACTCTTGGACCCGTTTGACCAAATATTGCATTTTCTGAGGCGATGCTAAGATCACAAATCAAATGAAGAACCTGACCTCCTCCAATTGCATAACCTGGAACTAATGCGATAACCACTTTGGGCAAACTTCTAATTAATCTTTGTAATTCCAATACATTTAATCTTTGCTTTCCTTCATCATTTTTATATCCATTTTCACCTCTAACACTCTGATCACCTCCAGAGCAAAAAGAATAGATCCCTTTCTTATCAGGGCCCGCCCCAGTAAAAAGAACTACACCAATACTTTCATCATTTCTAACAATATTAAATGCCTCAATAAGCTCATCTACAGTTTGAGGTCTGAATGCATTTCTTTTTTGAGGACGATTAATTGCAATTCGTGCAATTCCCTCATCTGATTTATGAAACAATATATCCTCATAAGATTTATATTGAGACCAATTTAAGGTTGTTTCCCCAGGTAAGACTTTCATGAATCCTAATTATTTAAAAATAGAAAATAATAAAATTTAACTGCCAATTATTTTTTCCAACAGTCCATTTTTTTCATAAATTTCATTTTCAGGTTCAATATCAACTTTAATTATTACAGATTTCCGAATAGAAATGCTCCATTCGAATGCTTCTCGTAATTTTTCAAAATTTGTCACACTCTTAAAGTTTACTTTATAGCCTCCTGCAAGTTTTTCCCAATTTATTTCTTTAGGCATAAGAAATAGTTTTTTTAATTCATCTTCTTTTAGATTTTTCTTATAAAGACGGTTAAAAATATTTCCTCCATTATTATTTATCAATAGAATTGTTAAATTCAAGTCGATTGCATTTTCAATAAGCCAACCATTTATATCATGAACAAAAGCCAAGTCTCCAGTGACAAGAAGTAGAGGATTTTTAATTCTAGATATTCCTAATGCAAGGGATAAAGTACCATCTATTCCAGAAGCTCCTCTAAAGCTGAAACAAATTCTCGTTAAAGTACAATTCTCAGAAAATGTAAGCCAATCTCTAATTGGGCTACTCGCTGAAAGTATAATAGGATTTTGAGCGGGCCAAATTTTTGGTACAAGATTTGCAAGCTTATACTCAGTTATTTGATTATTCTTACTAATATTCTCTTTTAGAATTTTCTTAATTTTTTCGCCTTCCTCTATTAGGTCAAGGGCCAAAGAAGTTAGAGACTTTTTGCTTTTTTGATTACTTGATAAATCTGTTAATAATTGATTAACAAAATTTGTCAGTCCAAACTCATATTCAAATGATTTTTTTATGGGATCTAATTTTCTTAAGTTTTTTTCTTTAATAAGAATTTGCATACCTTCGAATATTGTTAAAAACTTCTCTAAAACAATTGAAGATGACATTGGACCAAGCCTCAAAATTTGTTGACAATTAATGGAATTCTTATTTTTTCTTAAGACCAACTCCCAATTCACAACTAACCCTCTCAAGTCAGAATAAACACCTGAAACAGGATCAGCAAATACTGGCCAACCAGTAATTTCCTGAAATTTTTCTAGAGATTTATTAAAAGAAGATAATTCATTTATGGAACCTTGATAGGGACCCACCAAAATAATGCCTGATTCATCTAAATTTAAATTCTTTGAAATTTCAAAGAATTTTTTTTCATTAGACATTATTTCATTTTTGTGAAAAACATATTTTTTCTTTAAATAAATTCTCCTAAATACTTCTAGAACATTTTTTTTATTAAATGAAGAAATATCTAGAGGCTTTTCTATAGGAATATTTAAATGAATTGGCCCAGGGAAGGTGGATGTTTCTTTCTCAATGATTTGCACTAAATTTAAAATTTCATTATCTTCAGTTTCATGAAGTCCATTGAGATTTGTATTTAAAACTCTTCTGCAAACTGAACTCAAAAAATCTTCTTGATTTACTGTTTGATTAGCTCCACAATCTTTTAACCTTAAAGGTCTATCAGCTGTAAGAAAAATAATACCTTTACAAGATCGATCTGCCTCAACTGCTGCTGGCAATAAATTACTTACGGCAGTTCCAGAAGTGGTAATAACTAAAGAAAGATTACCTGATGCGGCAGAAATTCCAAGCGAGTGGAATCCTGCAGATCTCTCATCTATTGAATTAAAAATTTTTACCAGTCCTAATTTATTTAATTCTCCGGCAGCTATTGCTAAAGGTGCTGATCTACTACCAGGACATAGTATTAAATTTTGAACTCCTATTTTTATAAGAAGATTTAAAAGTTGTAAACTTCTAAGAAGATTTTTGCATTCAATAGATGATGTCATAATTTATATAAATGCTTTGTTTTTTTAACTTATAACTGAATTAAATAAAACATGTCTAAAACTGAAGAAAAAAGAAATTCAATAATTAAGGATTTAAAAAATCTTTTAATTTGGATATCTATTGCTTTAATTATACGATGGCAGGTTATAGAGCCAAGATGGATACCATCTGGTTCAATGCTTCCAACTCTTCAAATACAAGATAAAATTCTTGTTGAGAAAGTAACCCCTAAGCTTACATCCAAATCAAATCTTTCAAAATTAAAAAATAAAATAGTAGTTTTTAATGTCCCGGAGCAATTAATTAATGCAGGTTATGAAGCAGATACTGCATTAATAAAAAGAGTAATCGGGATACCTGGAGACAAGGTAGAAGTAAGAGAAGGTAACCTTTACCTAAATGATATCGCTCAAGAAAATTACTTTTTTGACAAAAATATAAATTATTCTATAGGGCCTTTTATTGTTCCGGAAGAGTCATTATGGGTGATGGGAGATAATAGAAACAATAGTATGGACTCACATATTTGGGGATTTTTACCCTATAAAAAAATTATTGGTAAGGCTATTTTTAGATATTGGCCTTTCAATAAAATTGGCCCTATTCGTTTCCCTGCCCTTAATAATTGAGATTAATGGGTACGTGATGTTGTAGGGTTTTTATATCTTGAAGTTGTAGAAATGTTTAATCCAGAATTTCTTGCTACTGAAAATAATGATCCAAATGATGAGAATGATTTAATCCAGTATTTACAAAAACAATCTCCGGAAGTATTGCAAAGAGTAGCAAAATCAGCTAGTGAAGATATTCAAGAAATTATTCGACATAATGTTCAAGGTCTTCTTGGAATGCTTCCTTCAGATCAATTTGATGTAAAAATAACATCTTCAAAAGACAACATAGCCAATTTATTATCTTCGGCAATGATGACAGGATATTTCTTAAGACAAATGGAGCAAAGAAAAGAGCTGGAACAAACTCTTAAAAATGATGAAAACATGTATATTGAAGAATAATAGTTTTTAAAGATTAACTTCTTCAGGAATTATTCCTAATTCAAATAACTTTTTATATAAACCTATAAGAAATTTATTATCCTCTGGTAATTTATCCCATTTTTGGGAATTAATTTCATTAATTAATTGTTGACAGTCCTCTACTGTAAATTTCACAGGTGCGGTAAAATGAGCTGAAATTAAATATTCCATATCTTTAAAAGTCTTGATGATTTCTAACCATTTAACTAACACCTCTTTTGAACGCGGAAAAATTAATTTTTGTAAAACTGGTGCTATCTGAATCTTTGGAATATCGTTTCCCATGATTTCAACAAGAGATGATTCCCAATCTTTATCCCATAAGAAGGGATAAATACCGAAATGTGATCTCCAATTTCGGAGATCTTTTTTGAATGAATACTGAAAAATTTCTTTTAAAGTGGGAATATTTAATTTACCTGGTTTCAAAAAAGATGAAAATAAGACTAACCTTTTCCACCCTTTTTTTCTTTGTTCAATGGTGTCAATCAAAGGTTCATCTCCTCTCTCTCTAGAATGAAAAAGAAGTGGAGTTGGATCAAAATTAAATATCTCAGGAGGATTAGAGTCGATTCCAACTATTGCATCCGTTACATGAAGAGTTTTAGTTGAATAATGAAAACAGCTTATCTCCTGATATCTTCCAAGTCCTAAGTTAAGAGGACCCAATGAAGTCCATTTAAAGGAATCTGTATGTGGAGTACCTTCCTCAAAAAGTATTCTTGTTCTTTTTGATGGAATTCCTAAAAAATCTAGTGGTAGATTTATAGGGAAGCTCCACTGGCCAGAACAAAGCCAAATGTCTGCATCCTTAAAAATCCTTGAAAGAGATGGAAGTCCGATTTTATGTTCTAGTCCAGAAGCACTTGGGAGAATTATTGTGTTTACTTTGCCGTGAATCTTAATTAATTTTTCTAACTCATTTATTAATTCTTTTGTCGGAGGCAATGGATTTATTAGCATCAACCCATTATTAACCTTTATTACCGTCATTCTTATTGGAACCGCAACATAATAAAGGCCCTGTAATTGTTCCAAAGACCATATTTGATCAGGAATTAATTCTCTTAAAATAGTTTTCTTCTGCCCATATGGATATAAAGGGAATAAAGGCCACCAATGCCAATTTTTATTACTACTTTCTTCAACCATGATTATTTGTAATTAGAAAAGAATTTTTTAAACTTGAATATTCCATATCTTGGAGCGAATAAAAAAGCAAATAAAAATATAAAAGTTTGCGCTAATACTATGGAACCTCCGGTTTCAAGATCGAACCAAAAACTACAATAGATACCTATTACACTTGAGATAATGGCGCTTAATACTGAAATTATGGTCATATTATCAAATTGATCAGTAAGTAGGTATGCAGTAGCCCCTGGAGTTATCAACATTGCTACTACCAATATTATTCCAACCGTCTGCAAACCAACAACGGCCGCTAAAGATAAGCATGTAAGAAGCAAATAATGTAGGAAAAGGACATTAATCCCAACAGTTTTTGCATGTCTAGGATCAAAACAGTAAAGCATTAAATCTTTCCTAAAAACTGATAAAAGTACCACTACCAATAAAGAAATTAATACCGTTTGATTCACATCAGATAGTGATATGCCTAATGGACTTCCAAAAAGAATAGAGTGGAGATCAATATTACTTTTAATCTTAGAAACCAAAACTATTCCAAGAGCAAAAAAGCCTGTAAAGACTAACCCAATAACTGTATCTTCCTTAACTCTCGATTTTTGTTTAACAAATCCTATAAGCGCTACAGAACCTACGCCGAAAATAAATGCACCTAATGAGAATGGGAGTCCCAAAGCATAAGCCACAACAACTCCAGGCATTACAGAGTGAGATACCGCATCCCCCATTAAAGCCCAACCTTTGAGAGTTAAATAACTAGATAAAAAACCACAAACAGCAGCCACTAAAGAGCTCATAAATAGAGCTTTTCTCATGAAATCATGAGTTAAAGGATCTGTTACGAAAGTATTTATACTAGATAGTAAACTGAGCTCCATAAATAATTTTTTTTATGACTCAGGGCCAAACAAAACGTCAGGAGAGATACCACCAAAGGTACTTGTTATATTTTCAGGTGTAAATACTTCAGAGGTCTCCCCATATGCAACAACTGTTTTGTTTATTAAAAGTACCAAATCACAAAATTCGCGAACATGAATCATATCATGAGTAGATAATAAAATTGTTTTGCCCTCATTTTTAAACTGAATAAATAATTCTGAGATTAGTTTCTCAGTTCTTATATCAACTCCCGTAAAAGGTTCATCCAGCAATAATACTGATGCTCTTTGTGCAATTGCTCTTGCTAAAAAAGTTCTTTTTCTTTGACCTCCAGATAAATTCCCAATTGGTGTAGATAAAAAATTAGTCAGATCAACCCTCTCAATAGCATCTTTAACAGCCTGAACATCAGACTCTCTTGGACACCTGAGAACATTCATCGACCCATATCTTCCCATCATTACAACATCCCAAACATTTACAGGGAATTGGCTATCAATACCTTCACTTTGAGGAACATAAGCGATTGTCTGATCTTTTTGAGCAGATCTTAAAGACTCTCCGTTTATTCTTATTTTCCCCTTAGAAAGGTTAACAAAGCCAGTCAATGCATTAAAAAAGGTTGTTTTCCCTGCTCCATTCATTCCTACCAACCCACAAATTTGACCAGGCTTTAATCTTAAGTTGGCATCATATAATGCAACTTTACCGTTGTAGTCTACGCATATATTTTCTGCATCAATCCTATAGTTTTGATAATTAGATTTTTCCATATTTTATTCAAGACCTCTTTTAATAATTTCCAAATTATGTTTCAGCATTTCTAAGTAAGAATTAGCTGGGCCATCATCGCTTGACAACGAATCAACATAAAGATTTCCTCCAAATTTAGTTCCAGTTTCATTTACAACAACCATTTGAGATTCATTACTTACAGTACTTTCACAAAATACAGCTGGGATATTTTTTCCCTTTACTAAGGATATTGTTCTTGCCATTCTTTTGGGCGTAATTTGACTCTCGGCATTAACTGGCCATAAGTAAACCTCATTTAATCCATAATCATTAGCGAGATAAGAAAATGCTCCTTCACAACTTACTAGATACCTTTTATCTTTTTCTAAGTTATTAATAAAAAGTGAAAAATCTTGATCAAACTTAGAGAGTTTCTGTTTATAAGTTTCTCCATTCTTTTCAAATAATTCTCTTTTGGAGGGCCTCAATTCTGATAAAGATTCCACGATAATATCTACATAATAGATTCCTCTTTTTGGAGAAATCCAGGCATGGGGATTTGGTTTCCCTATGTAAGAATCTTCAGTTATAAATATGGGTTCTAGATCATCTGCAATAGTTATTCTTTGAACTTTCAAATTAGAAACAAATTTTTCTGACCATATTTCAAATCCAAATCCATTATCTATAAAAACAAATGCTTCAGAGGCATTTATTAGGTCGCTTGGAGTTGGTTTATAACCATGAACTTCTATTCCAGGTTTAGTGATTGATTTAACCACGAAGTCATCATTTTTAGAAATGTTTTGGATTATATCTGCCAAAACGGTAAAGCTGGCTAAAATAATTTCTTTTTTAGTTTCATTTTTAGTTGAAATTCTCTTACATGCAGTAGTTGAAAAAAAACACATTAAACATGTGAAAATTAAAAGTAAAAACTTTTTAGGCATTTTTTAATACTTCCAGAGATTATGAACTATATCTAAGTCGAATTAAAGGATTTTTTAAATCAGATATCAAAGATTGCCAATTTATTTTCTCTTTTTCGAAAGCTTTTTCAACAATTTTTTCAGAATTTTCTTTTATAAATTCCAAGTCAGGCTCAGATACCCCTTTTGTTATAGCCATAAAATCCGCAAGGGAACTAGATACTACTCTTGTTAAATATGCTGCACTTATTGCCTGATAAGTTCCTGAAAACAACCAATTTGGGCCATGCAATTTTGTTAATCCAATTAAAGTCTGACCACTCCATTCAATTACTCCCTGAGCTATGGCAGTCTTGATTATTTGTTTTGATACCTTATCCAAAATTTCTGGAGACCAATCACATCCCCATATTGATTTTATCTCTTTAATCATTAGAGAATTTAAAACTGTCATAGACAAAACATCTATTGAAGGAAGTGGTGACAAGAAAACAGTAGTAGCAACAAGAATTTGATTCTTTCTCTGTAAGGCTTTCAATTGTGTTCTTCTTATCCCCTCAATCTCAGACTGCCATTTAGTATGCAATTGCTTCAAAAGCCTTTTCTTTGTATTCTCAATATTTTTACTTGAACTTAGAAAAAACCTTCTTACAGAAAAAGGTATATGAGTTAATTGATTTTTATTTGTATCAACTCTAATTATTCTGGTTATAAATTCACTTGAAATTTGATCCTTCAATTCATCTATTTCATTTTGAGATTCAAATCCATTTGAAGACTGGGCTACTAACCAAATGGGCATATCCTTAGGAAGTTTTTCTAACCATAAAAAATCATTAGCCGATAAAGGAAAACTTAGAAAATATAAAATAGCATCAGTATTTATTACGTTATCAGGAACAATCTCCAAAGAATTATATTTTGGCAGTTTTTCAATAAAATCAAAATCAAACTTATCTTCTTTAAAGAAATCTCTAAATAAAGATTGAGTTGAGTCATAATCTTTCTTCCCAATACAACAAATTTTCTCTTTTGCAAATCTATTAAGTATCGAGTCAAGGGATTCTTGCCTTTTGAGATTTTGTTTTTCAAAATTATTACTATCCTCAAGCTCCTCATAGAAGTTTAAATCTTCATTACAAAGATTAACCCAACCATCTAAGTCCTTTGGCTCATTAAATTTTGGTTGATCATTCTTAAGGAAGAAATATCCTCCAAAGCATAAAATAAAAAATCCTATTGACCCGCCTGTTAAATGTATTACATCACTTGCAAACCATTCCCCAAAGCCTAGTAAAAATAAAATTATAAAGATATTTTTCTTCGGAAACTTTATTAAATCCTTCAAAAGGTTCTCTTTAGTAATATCGAACACAATACTTAATTTCTCTAATTTTATTTTAGTGCAAGTTGGTAATGAGAAAAGTAAAATTACATAACTCGTTAATTAATAGATAAAAATTTCAGGCTTTTAAAAAGACTTATTGCATAAATAGATGATAAGTTAATAGACTATTTAAACAAATTAAGAAACATCAAGATGTCTAATTCAAATTTCAGCAATAATCCTGGACAAGAAAGTTACAGTGGTCGTTCTAACAATGAAAGATCTAATTTCAGAGATAGATCGGGCGGCAGAAGAGATGGAGGAGGATTCCGCATAAGATTGAGTGATAACGAAATGAAAGCTGTTAAATCAATACAAGAGACCTTTCAATTAAGATCTACCGTTGCAGTTCTGGGTTTCTCTGTTAGAACACTTAGCGAAATGATCAAAGACGAAAAATTGATTGAATCAATCAAAGAATATGCAAAAAATAATAAAAACTCTTCTCCGAGTAGACAATCACAAAATTCTTATGAAGAAAAGACAAAAACAGCACCTGACCCTTTTGCAAGACCTGTAAAAAGTACATCAACTGAAGAGATCCAATCTAGCGAAGTAGAAGAGGATGGCAAATAAAAAAAGAATTCTTTCGGGAGTTCAACCAACTGGTGATTTACATATTGGGAATTGGCTTGGGGCCATAAATAATTGGGTTACGCTTCAAGAGCAATATGAAACATTTCTATGTGTAGTTGATTTGCACGCAATAACAGCCTCATATAACCCCAAAGAATTATCTAAAAACACTATCTCTACAGCGGCTTTGTACGTGGCTTGTGGGATAGATCCTAATATATGCTCAATTTTTGTCCAAAGTCAGATTTCAGCGCATTCAGAACTTTGTTGGATATTAAATTGCATGACCCCAATAAATTGGATGGAAAGAATGATTCAATTTAAAGAAAAATCCATACAACAAGGTAATAATGTATCTATTGGATTATTTGACTATCCAATACTTATGGCTGCAGACATCCTTCTTTATGATGCTGACTTCGTACCAGTAGGTGAGGATCAAAAACAACATCTTGAACTTGCGAGAGATATTGCACAACAGAGAATTAATGCCAGATTTAGTAAGGATAAAAATATTTTAAAGATCCCTCAACCAATCATCATGAAGAATGGTTCAAAAATAATGAGTTTAATTGATGGTTCAAAAAAGATGAGCAAAAGTGATCCTAATGAGGGCAGTCGCATTAACTTATTAGATCCTCCTGAAATAATCACAAAAAAAATTAAAAGAGCAAAAAGTGACAGTTCTATTGGAATTGAATTTAACAACCCTGAGAGACCAGAATCTAAAAATCTTTTGATGATTTATTCAATATTATCTGGCAAAGAAATTTCTCAATGTGAAAATGAATTCTCAGAGACTGGATGGGGGACATTTAAAAAATTAATTACCGAACAACTTATTGAATCACTAGAACCTATTCAGAAAAAATATAAATTATTAATTAATGATCCTTATCAACTAAATAAAATCCTTAATGAAGGTAAGGAAAAAGCTGAAGATTTAGCGAATCAGACTTTAAAAAGAGTTAAATCAAAATTGGGATTTTTTGAAATGGAGAAATAAATTATGCCAATAATTACCTTGCCTGATGGTTCAAAAAAGGTTTTCGAAAAATCTGTAACTATTCTAGAAATTGCCCAGAGTATAGGCGCTGGATTAGCTAAAGCAACAATTGCTGGGAAAGTAAATGATGTTCTTCTTGATGCAACAATTCCTATAAATAAAGATTCCAAAGTTGTAATCATCACATCAAAAGATAAAGAAGGAATTGAAATAATAAGACATTCTTTCGCTCACCTTATTGGTCATGCAGTTAAACAAATTTACTCTGATATTAAAATGGCGATTGGGCCTGTAATTGAAGATGGTTTTTATTACGATATTTTTTCTGAATACAGATTTACTCCTGAAGATTTAATAAAAATCGAAAATAGAATTAATAAATTAATAAAAACAAACTATGACGTTGAAATTTTACAAGTTTCTAAAGAAGAGGCAATTAAAACTTTTAAAGAAAGAGATGAGACTTTTAAATTAAGAATAATTGAAGAAATTCCTGAAGAAGGTCTCATCAATTTATACAAGCACGAAGAATACATCGACATGTGTAGAGGGCCTCACGTTCCTAACACTAGACATTTGAGACACTTTAAATTACTTAAATTATCAGGTTCATATTGGAGAGGTAATAGTGAGAATGAATCATTACAGAGAATATATGGAACTGCATGGGCAAAAGAAAAAGAACTCAAAGATTATTTAACGAGAATTGAAGAAGCGGAAAAAAGAGATCATAGAAAACTTGGTAAAAAACATTCACTATTTCATATACAAGAAGAATCTCCAGGAATGATTTTTTGGCATCCAAATGGATGGACAATTTACCAAGTACTGGAAAAGTATATAAGAGAAATACTCAAAAAAAATGATTATTTAGAAATTAAAACCCCACAAGCTGTTGATAAATCTCTTTGGGAAAAATCCGGTCATTGGGAAAAATTTAGAGACGATATGTTCACTACTGCATCAGAAAATCGAACTTATGCAATTAAACCAATGAATTGTCCATGCCATATACAAGTATTTAATCAAGGTTTAAAAAGTTATAAGGATTTACCTATTCGTCTTGCTGAATTTGGTTCTTGTCACAGAAATGAGCCCTCTGGGGCACTGCACGGCTTAATGAGAGTAAGAAACTTTACTCAAGATGATGCACACATATTCTGCACAGAAGAGCAAATTCAAGAAGAGGTATCAACTTTTATAGAACTTGTTTTCGAGGTTTATAAAACTTTTGGTTTTGATGAAATCATTATCAAATTATCAACCCGTCCTGAAAAAAGGGTAGGTAGTGAAGAGATTTGGGATAAATCAGAGGAGGCTCTTACCAAAGCTTTAGATCATAAGAACCTAAAATGGGAATTACAACCAGGAGAAGGGGCTTTTTATGGTCCAAAAATAGAATTCTCCTTAAAAGATTGTCTTAATAGAGTCTGGCAATGCGGCACTATTCAGGTTGATTTCTCAATGCCTATTCGATTGGATGCAACTTATGTAGATATTGATAATGAGAAAAGAAATCCAGTTATGCTTCATAGAGCAATTTTAGGATCCTTTGAGAGATTTATCGGAATCTTAATTGAGCAATATGAGGCAAAATTCCCAATTTGGCTTGCACCTTATCAAATAATTTTATTAAGCATTACTGATAGAAATATTGAAAAGTGTTTCAAGTTTAATGAATTAATAAATAATAATGGTTACCGATCAAAAGTTGATGTTAGGAATGAAAAAATAGGATATAAAATAAGAGAGGCAACTCTCGGGAGAGTTCCCTTAATTGCAGTTATTGGAGATAAAGAAGAGGAAATTAATTCAGTCGCCTTAAGAGCTTTAGATGGAACAAATTTAGGAATTTTTGACTTACCCAATCTATACAAATTAATGGATGAATTAATAGAAAAAAAAGGGAGAACAGGTTAATTTCGAAGAGATGAATTTTCTGGCTTGTGATTTAGGAGGAACCAAGGTTCTATTGGGAATATTCGAAAGAGAAATAAATGATGATTCGCCTAAATTGTTATTCAAAAAGAAATATGTTTCTTCTGATTGGGATTCTTTTGAACTGATTCTAGAAGATTTTCTTAAAAATGAATGCAAAAATATTACCCATCCTTCTTCTGCATGTTTCGCTGTGGCTGGACCTTTATCCAACAACAACGCAAAAATCATGAACTTGTCATGGAATATTTCAGGAAATAAATTAAAAAATAAATTTAAATTTGAACAATGCGAGCTAATAAATGATTTTGCAGTGCAAATTTATGGAATACCTTTTTTAAAAAAAAATCAATATTCCACAATCCAAAATGGAGCCAATTCTAAAGGTAATAACAAAGATTTGCATGCTATCGTTGGAGCTGGTACTGGGTTAGGCATTGCAAGAGGAATAATATCAGGAAGTAAAGTAAAAGTTTTAGCTAGCGAAGGTGGACATGTTGAATACTCGCCAAAGTCAGAATTAGAATGGGAACTAAAGATTTGGCTTAAAAATTCTCTAAAGGTTGAAAGGATATCTTGTGAAAGAATTATTAGCGGTACTGGTTTATCAAGAATAGCCGAATGGAGACTTAGTAAATCTGACGCCGATGACCATCCTCTGCAAAAATATTTTAAAAAAATTAAAATTTCTGATGCCATAAGAAAACAACTACCTCAAAAAATCTGCAATCTTTCTAAAGGAGGTGATCAGCTAATGACAGAAGTTGAGCGTATATGGTTAGGTGCCTATGCTTCTTTATTAGGAGATGTCGCTCTTCAAGAATTGTGCTTTGGCGGGTTATGGATTTCTGGAGGAACCGCACCAAAACATTTCAAAAACTTTAAATCAGATTTATTTATGAAACAATTTTTAGACAAGGGAAGATTAAAAGATATTCTTAAAACAATACCTATGAAAGTAATTTTAGATGAAGAGTTTGGGCTTTTTAGTGCAGCTTGCAGAGCAAAAATGCTTTTAAAAACTTAGTAACAAAAAATGTCTATTCCTGAAGTAGGTAAAAAAATAAGGGTAAGAGTACCTTCCACAACTGCTAATTTAGGGCCTGGATTCGATTGTCTTGGCGCAGCATTGGATTTACATAACGAGTTTATTTTTACAAGGATTGAAGGTGGTGGAGATAGATTTGATCTAATAATGGAAAGTACAGATGGTAATCATTTAAGAGGAGGACCTGATAACTTAGTGTTTAGAGCGGCTCAGAAAGTATGGGAGAGTGCAAATATGGATCCTTTTGCACTTGAAGCAAGAGTTAAGTTGGCAGTGCCACCTGCGCGCGGACTTGGAAGTAGTGCTACAGCAATAGTTGCAGGACTAATCGGAGCGAATGCAATAATGAACTCTCCATTGTCCAAAGAAAAACTCCTTGAACTTGCCATTGATATAGAAGGTCATCCTGATAATGTAGTACCATCTCTCCTGGGTGGTCTTTGTTTGACAGCCAGGTCGTCTTCTCAAAGATGGAGAATCATTAGATGTGATTGGCACGATTCCATTAAAGCTGTTGTAGCAATACCTGCGATTCGTCTTAGCACAAGTGAAGCAAGAAAGGTTATGCCTAAGAATGTACCTATATCTGATGCAGTAACAAACATGGGGGCACTTACTTTGTTATTAAATGGCTTAAAAGCAGGAAATGACGAACTAATAAAAGAGGGAATGTTTGATAAACTACATGAACCCTACAGATGGAAACTTATTAAAGGTGGACTAGAAGTCAAAGATGCCGCACTAAATGCAGGGGCTCTAGGATGCGCAATAAGTGGGGCTGGACCAAGTATCTTAGCTTTGTGTAAAAAAGAAAATGGTAAAAACGTTAGTCAAGCGATGGTAAAAGCATGGGAGAAGTCAGGTGTAGCTAGTAGAGCACCATTCTTAAACGTTCAAACAACAGGCAGTCAATTTAGCACTATCTCTGGTAAGTAGTTTTACTTAGGCATTTTTAATGTTATAGTCTCAAGCTAGTACAACTTCAACTAGAATAAAAAAATTATTCATTCAATAAATGAATTTAGAATCTTTTCCTTGGCTATCATCTATTGTTTTACTGCCTTTAATCGGGGCATTAATAATGCCTTTCTTGAGTTCAAAAGAAGGAGAAGATAATTCACTCCCTAGAAATATCTCATTAAGTTTTTTATTTATAGATTTCTTACTAATAATCGGCGTCCTTTTCCAAAAATTTAATCCTACAGATAGCTCTTTGCAACTAGTAGAAAGAGCTTCCTGGCTACCCTCAATAGGCTTAGAGTGGTCTCTTGGTGTAGATGGGTTATCTGCTCCTTTAGTAGCTTTAAGTGGATTAATTACATTGTTATCAGCTGCTGCAAGCTGGAAAATTAAGAAAAAATCTAATCTATACTTTGCTCTTTTATTAGTCCAAGCATCAGCACAGGCACTAGTTTTCCTCTCTCAAGATTTCCTATTATTTTTCTTGGCCTGGGAACTTGAATTAGTGCCGGTATATCTTCTTATTGCGATTTGGGGAGGGAAAAAGAAATTATATGCGGCCACAAAATTCATTCTTTATACAGCTTTAGCTTCTTTATTAATACTCATAAGTGGGTTAGCACTTGCCTTGAGTGGAGATACCTTTACTTTAAATATTACTGATTTAACCAATAAACATGTATCGGGTAGCCTGGCTTTATTATCTTATT